>DATCBL010000227.1:0-2997 GCA_036511875.1 Acidimicrobiales bacterium | reverse complement strand
TCGATCGATCCGTCCCCGGTCGCGGGGAGCGGACGGGGGAAGGCAGGTCGGGCATGACCCTGTGGCAGCGGGTTGTCCAGGCCAACAAGCCGGGACCGCCCGAGCACTCGGTGCCCTTCCGGGTGGCCTCCGCGGGCACGGTGATCGTCGCCATTGCCGCGTGCCGGAGCCAGGGGGAGCTGAGCAACGCGGTGGCCGTGTTCGGCATCGCCGCCACCGCGGTGGGCAACGCGGTGTCGTACTGGCGGCGGGCCCGCCCGTGGCCGGCGGTCAAGCCCGTCCTGGCCGTCTGCGCCATCGGCGGGTTCGTGTGGTTCATCGCCAAGGTCAGCCACAACGCCACCCCGGGCGACATCTCCACGGTCGAGGGACCGCTGGCCGTCCTGTTCGCCTGGGTGCTCTGCACCCACGCCTTCGACGTGCCGGCCCGCCGGGACGTGGCCTACTCGCTGGCCGGCTCGGCCGCCCTGATGGCGGTGGCCGCGGCCCAGTCGGTCGACCTCACGCTGGGCGTGTACGTGGTGGCCTGGGTGGCCTGTGGACTGTGGGGACTGGTCTCCATGTGGCAGTCGATGGCCGGCGCCCGCGGGGTCCCGTGGCTGACCCTGGGCCTGACCGGCGTGGCGGTGGCGGTGGTTGCCGCGCTGCTGGTGTCGCTCCTGCCCGCCCCCCGGGTCTCCACGTCGCTGATCTTCCCGTCCTCGTCGGCCAACTCCTCCCCGGTGGACAGCCCGAACAACCTGACCGACGGGTCGGCCTCCCTCCCGGCCCACGCCGCCAGCCCCGGCGGGCCCACCGGGGTGGGGGGGTTCCTGGGCTTCGCCAAGTCGCTCGACACCGGGGTCCGGGCCTCGTTGGGCGACGAGGTGGTGCTGCGGGTGCGGGCCAGCCGGCCCAACTTCTGGGTGGGCCAGACCTACGACTACTGGAACGGGCAGAGTTGGGTGCAGGCCCAGAACCCGGCCAACGGTGGCCGGCTCACCAAGCTGGACTTCGGATCGCCCTTCGCCATCCCGCTGCAGTCCGACCAACAGGCCCCGCTGGCCTCGGCGACCACCGATGTGCAGACCTTCTACCTGGCCCAGTCGGGACCCAACCTGGTGTTCCACGCCGACAACGCCGAGCGGGTCTACATCCAGTCCCGCTCGCTGTTCCTGACCGGTGACGGCACCATCGTCTCGGCCAGCTCGATGGGGGCGGGCACCGTCTACACCGTGGTGTCCAACGACATCGCCGCCACCCCCGAGCAGCTCCGGCAGTCCACGCTGCCCCAGCCCAGCAGCCCGGTCCCGGAATCCGCCGACCTCACCGCCTCCGATCGGCAGCGCTACCTCCAGCTTCCCCACGCCTACCCCCGGGTCGCCGCCCTGGCCCAGCAGATCACCGCGGCCATCGGGTCACCGGGCGATGCCGATCCCCACAGCTACGACAAGGTGGACGCCATCGAGTCCTGGATGTCCTCGCACGTCCACTACACCACCGACATCCCGCCGTTGGCCCCCGGCACCGACGCCGTGACCAGCTTCCTGTTCGGCAGCCGCCGGGGGTTCTGCGAGCAGATCTCCACCGCCACGGTGGTCATGCTCCGGTCCCTCGGCATTCCGGCCCGGGAGACCGTGGGCTACGTCCCCGGCTCCTACAACCCCATCACCGACCTCTACGACGTCCAGGCCAAGGACGCCCACGCCTGGGTCCAGGTCTGGTTCCCCGGCTTCGGGTGGCAGAACTTCGATCCCACCGCCGTGGTGCCGCTGGCCAACCCCACGCCGGGCTCGGTCCTGGCTCACAGCACCACCCAGCTACTGGCCCACCTCCCCTGGGTCCCCATCGGGCTGGTGCTGGTGGCCGTCGCCGCGGTGGCCATGGTGGCCGTCCGCCGTCGCCGGCGCCCGCCCACCTGGGCCCACCAGGTGGCCGCCGATCTGGAACGGGGAGGGGCGCGGCTGGGTCGGGGGCGCCGCCCGGACGAGACCCTCTCGGCCTACGGGGAGCGCCTGTCGGCGACCGATCCCGCCTCCGCCGAGGGCCTGGCCCGGGCCACCACCCTGGTGGAGCGCTCGGTCTACGGGGGCATCGAGCCCACCGCCGACCAGATCGCCGCGGCCCTGTCCTTCACCCGGAGGTTCGCCGCCCGCCGGCGGGTCCGGGACCGGTCCGGCGGGCGGCCGGCTCAGGAGCGGGAGACGGCCAGGGCCTCGTCGAACGAGGCCCCGGCGGCCAGCAGGGGGCGGTAGGCCATGAGGTGGCGGGGCCGGCTGAAGGCCAACGCCGCCCGCAGCCGGTCGCCGCGGCGGTAGAGGGCCACCAGCTTCCCCTCCTCCACCGACCCCTCCACCACCACCACCTCGTCCTCCGGCCCGGGCAGCCCGATGACCTGGATCTTGGTCGAGTACTGGTCGGACCAGAAGAACGGGACCGGGTCGTAGGCCACGGCGGCGGCCGAGCCGGCCAGCAGGTTGCGGGCCGCGGCCGCCCCTCCTTCGGCGGCGTTGGTCCAGTGCTCCACCCGGAGTTCCTCGCCCAGCCCGGTGTGGGCCCATCGGGCCACGTCGCCGGCCGCCACCACCCGGTCGGCGGCGAACAGGGTCTCGCTGCACACCACCCCGTTGTCGAGCCGGAGGCCCGAGCCGTCCAACCAACCGACGGCCGGGACCACGCCGATCCCGACCACGACCACGTCGGCTCCGAGGTCGGTGCCGTCGGCCAGATGCACCACCACCGGCGGGTCGCCACCCGGCGGGGCGGTGACCCGGTCCACGCCGACCCCGGTGCGCAGCGCCACCCCGGCGGCGCGGTGCAGGCCGGCGCAGGCCGCGCCCATCTCGTCGCCCAGGACGCGGCCCAGCGGCGTGGGCAGCGCCTCGACCACGGTCACCTCGGCCCCGAGCCCGTGGCAGGTGGATGCCACCTCGGAGCCGATGAAGCCGGCCCCGATCACCACCACCCGGGCCCGCTCCCCCGCCGAGGCCAGGGCCGAGCGTATGGCCAGGCAGTCGT
>DATCBL010000226.1:0-2529 GCA_036511875.1 Acidimicrobiales bacterium | reverse complement strand
CCCCGAGGCCCCGTGGTTCGAGCCCGGGGCGCACTGGTCGGCCCGCCAGACGTTCTTGCACATCGTGGCCGAGACGGCCCAGCACGCCGGTCACGCCGACATCATCCGGGAGACCATCGACGGAGCGAAGTCCATGGGCTGACCGGCCGGCCCACCGGGGTGCCATCGGGCCTCCCCGGATGGCCCGGTGGCGGCACCCGGACGGCACCGGATGGATGGTGCACGAGGTGCGGTCCGGGATGGCCCGGCGTCAGGTCGGAACGCCAGTGATGCCCCTCCGCGCCGAGATCGGCCGGTACCGTGTGCAGGACACACCCGAACGAGCCCGGAAGTCGGTCCGGACCTGATGAGGAGGTTGCCCCATGGCGCGGAACGGGCCCGGATCCGACGGAGGACCTGGCCGGTGGGCCGCCCGCCGGGGAGGGGCCGCCCGGCACGGGGCCGGACGGTGGCTCCCGGCGCTGGTGGCCGTGGGGCTCACCCTCTCGGCTTGCAGCCTGCACATCTCCAAGCATGGTGTGAGCGGGAACGCGCTCGGCCACAGCTTCTCGGCTGCATCCGGTCAGCTGCCGGCCGGCTTCCCGAGCAGCGTGCCGCAGCCCGACAACTCGCGGGTGCTCGGTGGGGGGAGTTCCGACAACCGCTGGGAGGCAGCCTTCGCCGTGACCGGGTCGCTCACCCCGGGCACCACCGCCTACCAGGACAAGTTCCAGTCGGCCGGCTACACCCTGAGCAACATCCAGTCGGGGTCGACCCCGGCGACCGGACCTCCGTCCGGCTCCCCGCCGACCACCCTGACCCTCACCGGCTCGGTGTTCACCGCCAAGGACGCCCAGTGGACCGTCGAGGTGGCGTCCGGGACCACCTCCTCGTCCAACACCGGCGTGCTGAAGGCCGGGGAGTTCGCCATCAGCGTCACCGTGGTGCCCGCCGGGTCGACCCCGCCGCCCACCACCTGAGCCCCACGGCCGGACCCCGACGGCTCGGGGCCGGCACGACGTCGGGCAAGCTGGGGCCATGGCGATGCTGCCCGACGTGCTGGCGGCCGGGCCCGTCGAGCTTCGCCGGTGGCGCCCGTCGGACCTCGAACCGCTGCTGGAGGCGGTCGCCGCCAGCCTGCCCGAACTGCGACGCTGGATGGCTTGGGCCCAGACCATGCCGGGCCAGGCCGAGCAGCTGGAGGTGCTCCGGGCCGGAGAGGCCGCCTTCGACGCCGGCGCCGAGTGGAACTTTCTGCTCTTCGCCCCCGGAGACGGAACGGTGGTCGGGGGAGCCGGCCTCCATCCCCGGGCCGGTCCGGAGAGCATCGAGATCGGCTACTGGGTCCGCTCCGATCGCACCGGACGGGGCTTTGCCACGGCCGCGGCCGGTGCACTGGTCGACGCCGCCTTCGCCCACCTCGGCGGGGTCGACCGGGTCGAGATCAGGATGGACCGCGCCAACCGGGCCAGTGCCGCCGTGCCTCCCAAGCTGGGCTTCCGCCTTGTCGGCCACGAAGCCCGGGAGATACTGGCCCCGGGCCATACCGGCGAGGGCCTGATCTGGGCCCTCGACCGTGCGTCGTGAGCCCATGGACCCTCGATGGGGACTGGGCCGATCGTGGACGATGGCCTAGGGTGCGCCCGGACGGGATCGATCCCCAGGCGACCCGCCGGCGGCCGGGGAGCGGGCCCGGTCCGTCGTTTGGCGGTGTCGGCCGCGGGGTAGCGGTTGTGGGACGATCGGCGCGGTTCAGCCCAGGGGGAGAGGAGGTCGTCGTGGGAAGTCTCGGCTGGTTGACGATCATCGCCTGCGGCCTGGGCGGCGCGGCGTTCTGGCGGTTCGCCTCCCGGGAGTCGGCGGAGCGGAAGCAGGCCCTCATCGACCAGACCCTCGAGTACGAGCGGATGTCCCGGGAGCCTCGGGACTGAGGCCGGGCCAACACCGCGGGCCCACCGGTCTGTGGGCTCAGAGCTCGGTGAAGAACTCGACCAGGAGGGCGGCCACCTCGGCGCCGTGGGTGAAGATCCCGAGGTGGCTGGCGTCGGGGATCTCCACGAACCGGGCCCCGGGGATGAGGGCGGCGGCCTCCCGGGCCCGGGCCGGCGGTGAATCGACGTCGTGCTCGAAGGCCATCACCAGGCAGGGCACCGCGATGGTGGGCCACCCCCGGGTGCGGTCGAGATCGTTGGACCAGTCCAGGCAGGCCTGGTATTGGCCGAGCCGGCCCGGGTTGGGCCAGACCGGCTGGTCCTCCAGGAGCGTCAGCCAGGTCTCGACCACCGAGTCGTCCTGGAGGTCGCGGTTGGGCAGGTACCGGAGGGTCTCGGTGGCCCAGTAGAGGGGGGGCATGGCGGGATCCAGCCGGGCCAGGTCGCGCTCCACCGTGGTGATGGCCTTCTCCCAGGCCGTGCCCACGTTGCAGCTCCCCATCAGGGCGGCCCCCCGGACCCGGCCGGGGTGCCGGAGGGCCAGGGTCTCGGCCACCCACCCGCCCATCGAGTGGCCGGCGACCCGGACCGACTCCAGTCCCAGGTGGTCGAGGAGCCC
>DATCBL010000225.1:0-4201 GCA_036511875.1 Acidimicrobiales bacterium | reverse complement strand
CTGAGGGCCATGGAGCGCGCTGGCGACTTTGGCAATATGCCCAAGCGCGAAGCGCTGCGCCACAGTCGTGAACTCGAAAAGCTTGATCGCAACTTGAGCGGCATCGCGAACCTCGACCGCGTGCCCGACGCCATCTTCGTGATCGATACGAAGAAGGAGCACATCGCCGTGACCGAGGCCAACAAGCTCGGTCTGCCCGTGGTGGCGGTGGTGGACACCAACTGCGATCCCGATGTGATCACCCACGTCATCCCGGGCAACGACGACGCCATCCGTTCCGGGGCCCTGCTGTGCCGGGTGGTGGCCGACGCCGTCGTCGAGGGCCGGTTCATCGCCCAACAGCGCCCGGCCCCCCCGTCGGCCGGGGTGCCGTCGGCGCCGGCCCCGAACCCCGCCGCGTCGGCCGCTTCCGAGGCCGTGGCGCCCCCTGAAGCTGCGCCCGAACCCCCCCTGGTGGGGGCGCCGTCGACCCCGGCCGGCGAGCCGGCTCCCACGCCTCCGGCGGCCGCGTCTGCCCCGGCCCCGGAACCGACGACCGCCCCGGCTGCGGCCCCGGAACCCCCACCGCCGCCGGCACCCGAGTCGCCCACTGACAGCACGGGCGCGGTCGACCCTCCGCCTGCCGCCCCGACGACGCCGACCGAGGAGGTCTGAGCGTGCCCGACTTCACCGCCAAGGACGTCCAGAGGCTTCGCCAGCTCACCGGCGTGGGCATGCTCGACGCCAAGAAGGCGCTCGAGGAGAATGGCGGCGACATGGACAAGTCCGTCAAGTGGCTCCGTGAGCACGGACTGGCCAGCCAGTCCAAGCGGGCCGACCGCGAGGCCTCCGAGGGTGCGGTGGCCGTGGGGCACGCCGAAGGCGTGGCCTCCATCGTGCAGCTGCGGTCGGAGACCGACTTCGTGGCCAAGTCCGACCAGTTCGTGGCCCTGGTCTCCTCCCTCGCCGACCTGGTGGCTGCCGAGGGCGAGGCGGCCATCGACGGGCGGTCCGACGAGATCGACGACCTCAAGCTGACCCTGAAGGAGAACATCTCGGTGGGGGAGGTGGTCCGCATCGAGGCCCCGGCCGGAGGGGTGGTCGACTCGTACCTCCACCTCCAGGCCGGACGGGGCGTGAACGCGGTGGTAGTGGCCCTCGAGGGCGGCTCGGCCGAACTGGCCCATGACATCGCCGCCCACATCGCCTTCGCCCGGCCCACCTACATCACCCGGGACGAGGTCCCCGAGGCCGAGCTGGCCGCGGAGCGGGAGACGGTGGAGAAGATCGCCCGCAACGAGGGGAAGCCGGACGCCGCCCTGCCCAAGATCGTGGAGGGGCGTCTCGGCGGCTGGTACAAGGAGCGGGTACTCCTGGACCAGGCCTACGTGAAGAACGAGAAGGAGACCATCGCCGCCCTCCTCGGTCCGGCCACGGTGACGCGGTTCGCCCAGGTCGTGGTCGGCGGCTGATTCCACGGTGGGTGACCGACGGCGCATCGTCCTGAAAATGTCCGGGGAGGCCCTGGCCTCGTCGGCCTCCGACGAGACCATCGACGCGGCCGTGGTCGAACAGTTGGCCGTGGACATCGCCCACACCCGTGAGCATCTCGACCTCGAGCTGGCGGTGATGGTCGGGGGCGGCAACATCTGGCGGGGGACGACGGGCGCCGGCGCCGGTATGGACCGGGCCACCTCGGACGCCATGGGGATGCTCGGGACGGTGATCAACGCCCTGGCCCTCCAGGACGCCCTCGAGCACCACGGCCAGGCGACCCGGGTGCTCTCGGCGGTGCAGATGGCCGAGGTGGCCGAGCCGTACATCCGCCGGCGGGCCATCCGCCACCTCGAGAAGGGCCGGGTGGTGGTGTTCGCCGCCGGCATGGGGAATCCCTACTTCACCACCGACACCTCCGCCGCCCTCCGGGCCGCGGAGATCGAGGCGGAACTGCTGTGCAAGGGGACCCACGGGGGCGTCGACGGCGTGTACAGCGCCGACCCCCGGGTGGATCCGACGGCCACCCGCTACGACGAGGTCTCGTTCATGGAGGTGGTGTCGAAGGACCTGCGGGTCATGGACCTCACCGCCATCACCTTCTGCATGGACAACGGTCTTCCCATCCGGGTGTTCGACCTGATGGAGCCGGGCAACATCGAGCGGGCTCTCGGCGGCGAGCCCATCGGCACGCTGGTCCGATGAAGTCCCAGGTGGCGGAGACAACCCGGTGGGCTGTGACCTCGCTGGCTACGCTGGATCTTTAATGGACGACGACCTGATCGCGCTGGTAGTCGGGGAGGCGCGGGAGAACATGGGCAAAGCCGTGGACCACGTCCAGGCGGAGTTCGGGTCGATCCGGACCGGCCGGGCCAGCCCGGCGCTGGTCGAGCACCTCAAGATCGACTACTACGGCGGCGAGACCGAGCTCCGCCAGATGGCCGGGTTCAGCGTGCCCGAGGCCCGGCTGCTGGTCGTCTCGCCCTACGACAAGGGCTCCCTGGGCGCCATCGAGAGGGCCCTGCAGAGCTCCGACCTGGGCATTACCCCTTCCAACGACGGGACGGTGATCCGGCTGTCGTTTCCCGTGCCCACCGAGCAGCGCCGCAAGGAGCTGGTGAAAGTGGTCAAGCAGAAGGCTGAGGAGGGGCGGGTCACCGTGCGCAACCTCCGCCGCTCGGCCCGTCACGACCTCGACGCCATGCAGAAGGACGGCGACCTCTCGAACGACGAGCTGGAGCGGGTGGAGAAGGACCTCGACAAGATCACCCAGGACCACGTGGCCGCCATCGACCGGCTCCTCGCCCACAAAGAGCAGGAGCTCCTCGAGATCTGATATCGGGCGGCACTGGTCCGACCCGGTTGATGGAAGGAAACAACAGACGTGGACGACGTGCCAGAGGGAGAGGATGAGGTGACCCGGACCGACCTCCCCGCGACGCGCGAGCACACCGGTCCGGCCACCGACCGGGTGCGGATCGTGGGCGCCGAGCCGGCCGGCGAGGTCACCGGGGAGCTGCCCGTGGTGCGGGACGTCGCCGACGAGGGCGACGAGGGGGCCGAGCCCGAGCTCCCCCTCGAGGGGAGTCTCTTCGACCAGCCCACGGTCCATCTGACCGACGAGCCCGGTGACCCGGGGGACGCCGGCCCGGTGGTGGATCCGGTCCGGCCGGGGGAGACGGCGGTGCCCGCGGGCTCGGCGCCGCCGACCGAGCTTCCCCACTGGACCGAGCCCCCGACCGGGCAGGTGCCCGCGGTGCTCGCCCGCGACGGTGGTGACGAGAGCTCGGGGCCGGGGATCGTGGCGCCGAGTTGGCGGGAGGAGGACGCCGACTGGGTCGCCCACGACGAGGAGTTCGAACCGGCCATGTTCGCCGACGACGAGGTGGCCCTGGGGTCGCTCGACGAGTCGGACAGCACCGATGCCGCCCGGCGCCCCTGGGAGTTCGATCTCGATGCCGCCTCCCCCCACCCGACCGGCCCGGTGCGACGGGCGACCGCGGAGGCGGCCGGCGACTCGGGGTCCGCCGGCGACCCCATCACCGAGCCTACCGACGTGGTCGCGCCGCCCTCCGGCCCCCGGGAGCGACCATCGGCCGGGTCTCCGAACCGGGACGCCGACACCGAGGAGGGAGCCGAGCCCACCACCGTGGTCCGCGGGGCCGCAGTGGCCGCGGCCGCTTCCGGGCCGGTCGGAGCGGCCTCCTCTCCGGCCGACGATCGTCCGGGAGGGGGGCGTCGGCCCCCGGTCCCGCCCTCGGGCCTCGATGAAGAGGCGGGTGACGAGCTGTTGGACGAACCGTCCCGTCCCTCGGGATCGACCCGGCTGAGCCGGGCCCGGCGGGGCGGGCTGCTCCCGGCCCGGCTGCGGGCCAAGCGGCCCGAGAACGTCGACCCGATGACCGAGGTCCCGTTGGCGGCCGAGCCCCCGGGGGCATCGGTGACCGACGTGCCCGGTGTGGGCCGCAAGCGGGGAGGGGTCGCCGGCCTGGCCGCCGCCGACCGCAGCGCGGAACGGGCGGCCGACTCCGCCACCACGACCGGGGGCGGCAGCACCGCTCTGGCAGGATCCGAGGCGGCCGTGGCGGTCGCCGCGACCACCGCACCCCGTCGGCTGTCCCTCCGTCATCGGGGTGGCGGCCGGGCCGCCCCCGTGGCCCCGGACGACGACAAGGACGGTCCGACCGGGGGGGGACCGCCCGCACCCCGTCGGCCCCGGCCCCGCCCC
>DATCBL010000224.1:0-2426 GCA_036511875.1 Acidimicrobiales bacterium | reverse complement strand
AACCCCAGCTCCTCCCCGTAGCGTCCGTGGGGGAAGTGCAGCGCCCCGTAGTCGTCGCCGAGGACCAGGGTCACGCCGGCGGCGTTGGCTCGCGGCAGGACCTCGGCCATGGCGTCGATGTCGGCCTTCATGCTGTCGGTGAAGCCCAGCGCGCCGCCGCCCAGGGACGCGAGGAAGCGGGCCGGGAACATCATGGACGGGACCAGGGGGGTCTCCGATGCCACCATCCGCTCGATGCACTCGTCGTCCATCCCGTCCCCGTGGTCGATGACGTCGATGGACAGGTCGAGGGCCATGTGGATGGCCCGGCGATTGGCGATGTGGCCCCGCACCCGCACCCCGCGCAGGTGGGCGGCCTCGATCCCCGCGGCCATCTCCTCCCTGGTCATCTCCAGCTGCTCCTTGGGCCCGATGGTCCCGTGGCCGCCGGTCACGAACATCTTGATGATCTCGGCGCCCTCTTTAATCTCGGCCCGCACCGATCGCCGGAACTCGTCGGGTCCGTCGCTCGGCCGGATGGCCCCGAGCGCGCCCACGCTCCAGTGCGGGGGAAAGCTCCGGTCGCCGGCATGGCCGGTGGTGCTGATGTCCCGGCTGCAGGGCACCAGTCGGGGGCCGGGGATGAGGCCCCGATCGATGGCCACCTTCATCGAGGCGTCGATGGCGAACGGGGCGCCGGCCGAGACGGCACTGGTGAACCCGGAGTCGAGCAGCATCCCCAGGCTGTTGACGGCCCTGACCGACTGGAGGGCCATCGGCTCCTCCAGCCCGAACGGCGCGGGGGTGGCGCCCAGGTTGTGGTAAGTGGCGTGGAAGTGGCAGTTGATCATTCCCGGCATGACGGTGCGACCGGCCAGGTCGACCACCCGGTCATCGGGTCGGGGCTCCGGCACCGGGCCGGCGCCGACCGCGGCGATCCGCTCGCCGTCCACCACCACGTGGGCGTCACGGAGCACGGTCCGGTCCCCGTCGACCACGGTGGCGTGGGTCAGGGCCAGCCGGGTCACGGGACGACGACCACCTTGATGGCCCCCGAGGCCCGGTCGGCGGCCACCCGAAAGGCCTCGGCGGCGTCGTCGAGGGGGAAACGGTGGGTGATCACGGTCTCGGCCAGTCCCGGGGCGGCGTCGAGCACCCGCACCGCCTCCTCGAACTCCGAGACCTCGTGGTGGTGACCGTAGGTGGAGGCCGGTATCAGGGCCGCCTCTTTCATCAGGAGGGCCATGCCGATGGCCACCGGCTCCCAGAAACTCGCCAGTACCCCGATGGTGCCGCCCGGCCGCACCCGGGCCACGGCCTGGTCCACCGAGCTCTGGGTGCCGGCGGCGTCGAGGACGATGTCGTAGTCGGACCCCGCGTCCCGCCCGGCCCCGAGGTGCTCGGCCGCCGCCTGGCGCTCGGTGCGGTGGGCCAGCGTGTCGACCGAGGCGCCGAGACCGCCGGCGACGGCGACGGCGCACAGCCCGATGGGCCCGGCCCCGATGACCAGTACCCGGGTGCCCGCCACCACCCCGGCCCGATGAGCGCCGTGGAGGGCGACGGCGATGGGCTCCACCAGGCACGCCACCTCCAGGGCCAGCGTCAGGGGGAGGGGTCGGGCGCAGGCCGGATCGACCCACGCCTCGTCGGCCAGGCCTCCGTCGAGGCTGACCCCGTACATCGAGCCGAAGGCCGCCTGGCACTGCTGCTCCTCCCCGGCCCGACAGCGGGTGCACCGACCACACCGCACCGCCGGGAGCACAGCCACTGGGGTACCGTCGTCCAGCCTCCCGCAGAACTCGTGGCCCAGGGTCACCTCGGACGGACCGAACGAGGCCAGATGGAGGTCCGAGCCGCAGATCCCCGAGCTGGCCACCGACACCCTGACCCCGGTGGAGGGGGAGTCCGGCACCTCGACCACCCGGAACCCTTCGGCGGTGACCCTCACCCCTCGCACGTCTACCCGCCCGTCATTGAACGGCGTGAGGAGATGGCCAGGACGTGGGCATCGGCGCCGAGGATCCTCGAGACGTGCTCGGTCATGAACTCCTGCTCGTACGGTTGGGCCTGGTGGGCCTCGAAGGCCGCCTCCGACTCCCAACACTCGAAGAACCGGAATCGGCCGGGCTGGTCGAGGTCCTCGGACCACCAGTAGTCCACGCAGCCGGCGTCGGCCCGGCTCCGGGCGGTCACGGCCACGAGCGCGGCCACCGTCCCGGCTCGCTCCTCCGGCGGAAAGTCCAGATAGCCGGAGAGTGCGTGCATGGGGTCCCTGTTTCCTCGCCCTGGTAGCTCGACGTGCGACGGAGTTGGGGCGACGGCTCGACTCGTGCCCGCCACTCCTCCGGCGCCGCAATCTAACAGTCGGAGGCCCCGGCAGCGAAGGCCGGCGGTCGTCCACGCAGGAGCCCGAGCCGAGGAGGTAGGTGCCGGGGAGCAACCGCCTG
>DATCBL010000223.1:0-2847 GCA_036511875.1 Acidimicrobiales bacterium | reverse complement strand
GGCATCGACGGCGGCATCCATCGGATCCCCTTCGCTCATGTGGTCCCTCCGATGCTGATCCCGGCGGCAATGCGCTCCCGGTGGTCCCGGGGAGTGCCGAACCGGGACCGGTCCTGCACCACCCGCCGCAGGTACAGATGGAGGTCGTGGTCCCAGGTCACCCCGATGCCCCCGTGGAACTGGACGCACTCCTGGAGGATGAACGGTCCGTGGTCACCGATGTAGGACTTGGCCACGCTGACCAGCTCGGCAGCCAGCGGGGACTCCGAGTCCACCGCCCGGGCCGCCGCCCCCGCGGTGGCGTGGGACGCCTCCAGCCACATCTTCATATCGGCGAAGCGGTGCTTGAGCGCCTGGTACGAGACCAGGGGCCGGCCGAACGAGTACCGGTCCTCGGCGTACTCCACCGTGAAGGCGAAGACCCGGTCGATGGCCCCGACCATCTCGAAGCACTGCAGGACCACCGCGTCGTGGAGTTGGCGCGCCACGTCCTGGTCGGCCCGACCCGGCTGGCCCAGGGCGGCATCTCCCTCGACCTCCACACCGTCGAAGCGGAGGGAGGCGAACCGGCGCACGAGGTCGATGCTCTCGGCCGGACGGGCGGTGAGCCCCGGCGCGCCCGACGGCACGACGAACTGGGCCAGGCCCTCGCCGAGCCGGGCCGTCACCAACAGGATGTCCGCCTGGCCCCCGGCCTCGACCGGGTCGGTCGTCCCGTCCAGGACGAATCCGTCGCCGCGGGCCGTGGCCCGTACCCCGTCCTCCGAGCCGACCCCGTCGCCCAGGGGACCGGCCGGGCACCACGTGGCGATGGTCTCGCCCCCGACCAGGCCGGCCAGGTGCTTGACGTGGGCCGCCCCCCCGTCGCGGGACAGGGCCGCGGCGACCACGTTGGTCGGGATGAGCGGGCCGGGGGCCACCAGCCGGCCGACCTCCTCGGCCACCAGGGCCAGGTCGGCGAGGCCCCGACCCGACACCGAGCCGCCGCCGTGCTCCTCGGCCACCAGCATCGAGACCCAGCCCAGCTCGGCCCCGCGCCGCCACCAGGTCCGGTCGAAGCCGTCGGGCTGCTCCTCGGCGATCTTCCTCACCGCGTCCAGAGGACTGGTGTCCTCCAAGAACTTGCGGGTGGTCTCCCAGAACAACTGCTGGTCTTCGGTCAGTCCGAATTCCACGATCAACGTCCTTCTCTGGAGGTGGGTGTTGCGACGTCCGAGGGGGCCCGGGCCGTCCGATCGGCGACCGGTGTTCGGCGGCGCCGTCTCAGTCCGTGCATCGTTCTCCCAGGTCGTAGCGGTACATGCCGGCCCCTCGCCCTCCGGCCTCACCGTGCCACGAAGGACGGTCATCCAGAGAATCAGCTTTCCGCCTGAAGAGTATCGTGCTCCACGACCACACGCCGCAACCTCGGGGGTCGCCGGAGGTGCGGCGCGCCGCTCAGCGGGCGTTGCGGAAATCCGGCGTGCGCTTCTCTGCGAACGCCGCCATCCCCTCGGCCATCTCGGCCGAGACCGCGGCCATGGCCTGGGCCTGGGCCTCGCGATCCAGGGACGCCGACAGGCCGGTCTCGAAGGTGGCGTTGAGCAGCTGCTTGGACAGTCCGAGGGAACGGATGGGACCGGCGGCCAGCCGGACCGCCAGTTCGTCGGCCTCGCGGGCCAGCTCGTCGGGCGAGGGCAGGCACCGGTAGGCCAGGCCCAGCGCCACCGCCTCGGCGCCGGTGGCCCCCTCCCCGAGCATCACCATGGCCTTGGCCCTGGGCAGGCCCACCAGTCGGGGCAGCAGGTACGCACCGCCGGCATCGACCACCAGGCCCCACCGGGCGAAGGACCAGACGAACCGGGCCTGGTCCCAGAGCAGGACGAAGTCGCAGGCCAGCGCCAGATGGGCGCCGGGCCCGACGGCCGTCCCGTTCACCGCGGCCACCGTCGGCTTGTCCAGCTCCCACAGCTCCCGGATGAAGGCCTGGACCCCGCTGCGCAGCGCCTCGCTGGTGTCCCGGGGGTTGAAGCCCGACCCACCGGATCCGGCCACGGTGGACTGGCGCAGGTCCATCCCGGCACAGAAGGCATCGCCCTCGCCGGTGATGAGCAGGGCCCGCACCTCCGGGTCGGCCCGGGCCTGGCGGACGCGCCGGACGATGTCGTCCCGCATCTCGGGAGTCAGGGCGTTCTTGGCCTCGGGACGGTCGAGGACCAGCCGGGCCACTCCGTCGGCGCCGACGTCGTAGCGGATCATCCGCCCACCGGGGGCAGGCCGTGGTACGGCATCCCCTTCTGCTTCCACTCTTCGTACTTGGCGAAGAAGGTGTCGCCGAAGGGATCCTCACCCACCAGGGGCATGCCCGCCCGCCAGATGGTCAGGTCGTCCGGGGCCAAGGCCGAGGCGGTGGCCACGTGCCGCCGGGTGGCCTCCTCGTCCCCCCGGCGGTGGGTCTCGGCCGCCACCCGGAAGTGCAGCCGGGCCAGCACCTCGTCCTCGGACAGGTCACCGACCGCGCCACGGGCCTCGTCCGTGCTCACCGGGATGTCCCCGTCCCGGGCCCAGCGTCGGATCTCGTCGAGGTGGGGGCCGGAGGCCACCCCGGTGAAGTCGGCGAACAGGTCGCTGCCGAAGGCCACTCCGTTGGGCCGGGCGATGTTGTCCTCCTCGTCGATCCACACCACGGTCGGAACGTTGGAGATGGCGTAGTACTCGGTCAGGACGTGGTTGGGGTCGTAGAGGACCGGCATGGTGATGCCCTCGGTCCACGGCCGGACGTCGTCAGCCGACTGGTCCATGGCCACGGCCAGCACCGTGAAGCCCTCGGGTCGCAGCTCGTCGTGCAGGGCCTGCCATCCGGGGAGG
>DATCBL010000222.1:0-2037 GCA_036511875.1 Acidimicrobiales bacterium | reverse complement strand
GGCGGCCCGGTCGGTGGCCGAGTCCCGGTCGGGGGCGGCCGGCCCCGGGCCGGTCCATCTGAACCTGCCCTTCCGCGAGCCGCTGCTCGGTGACGCCGCCGCCGGGGGCAGGTTGACCCCGGGCCGGGCGGAGGGCGCGCCCTGGCACACCGTGGTCGCCGGTGGGCGGCCACCCGAGGAGGAGTGGCTGCGGGCCCGGGTGGCGGCGGGACCGCTGCGCCCCGCGTCCCGGGGTCTGATCGTGGCCGGGGCCGGGTGCGGCGAGCCCGGCCCGATCCTGGCCATGGCCGAGCTCCTCGGCTGGCCGGTGCTGGCCGACCCCCGGTCGGGGCTCCGTCGGCCCGCCCCCGGCGTGATCGGGGCCGCCGACGGCATCCTCCGCTCCGACCGGTTCGCCGGAGCGCACCTCCCCGACTGCATCGTGCGGCTCGGGGAACGCTGGGTGTCCAAGGTGGTCAACGGGTTCGTGTCCCGGGCCGTCTCACTGGGCGCCCACAGCGTGGTGGTCGACCCGGCCGGGCGCTGGTCCGACCCGGAACGAGAGGTGGTCGAGCTGGTACGGGCCGACCCCACTCGGTTCGCCCGGGAGGTGGCCCGCCGGGTCGCCGAGGGCGACCGGCGACCCGAGGGCGACGGACTGGCGCCCTGGGTGGCCGAGTGGCAGCAGGCCGAGGATCGGGCCCAGGAGGCCATGGACCGCCTCCTCGGCGGGCTCCGAGGGGAGGTGGCCCTGACCGAGCCCTCGTTGGCCCGTCACCTCTACCATCGGCTCCCCGAGCCGTCCACCCTGGTGGTGTCGTCCTCGATGCCCGTCCGGGACCTCGAGTCGTTCGCCGGCCCCCGGGACCGACCACCCCGGGTGCTGTCCAACCGCGGCGCCAACGGCATCGACGGCGTGGTGTCGACGGCGCTCGGGGTGGCCCTGGCCGGTCCGGGGCCGACCGTGGCCCTGGTCGGCGATCTGGCCTTCCTCCACGACGTCTCGGCCCTGGTGGGCCCCGGGGGGGCCGATGTGGACCTCACGGTGGTGGTGGCCGACAACCGGGGAGGCGGGATCTTCTCGTTCCTCGATCCGGCCTCGATGTTGGACCCCGGGACGTTCGACACCCTGTTCGCCACGCCCCAGGCCCCCGACCCGGCCTCGGTGGCCGCGGGGTTCGGGTGGCCGGTGGACGACGTGGGCCCGGACGCGGGGATGGCCGGGCTGAACGAGGCGCTGGCCCGTCGGGTGGGCGCCGGGTCCCGGTCGGTGATCAGGGTGCAGCTACCGGGCCGAGCCGCCAACGTCGCCCGTCACCACGACGTCACCGCAGCCATCGTCGACGCCGTCAACCGACCGGACGGCTGAGGTCTCGGGGACCCGCGGCCACGCCGACGGGTGCAGTCCCCGATGGGCTGAAGGCCAATCAGCAGGGCCGGGGATCGTAGGACGGGATGGTGGAGGCGGGCGCCGCCGGTGCTGCCGAGCTGCCGGCCGCGGGAGCCGTGGTGGGCGCCGGAGCGGACGTGGTCGGGGTGGTGGTGGCCACGGGGATGGTCAGGGGGTTGCCGGAGGCATCGAGCGGCGGGGTGGAGATCGGCTCGAAGCCACCACCGAGGAACTGGGTGATCGTCTGGGAGGTCTCGTCCGGCTGGACCACCTCGACGTCTCCGGCGATGGACGAGCTGGCCCCGACGGTCGGGAGGGTGTAGGTGTGCAGCTGGGACCCCGAGAAGGCGTGGTACCGCTCGGCCAGGGCGAACATGTCACCGGGGGAGAGGCCGTTGTCCTTGCTGAAGTCGTGGACCACCGAGGAGAGGAGGGTATTGAGGCGCAGGGGGTTGTAGGTCGATTTGGCCTGATTCAGGGCGGCCGAGATGATCAGGTTCTGGCGCTCGATCCGACCGATGTCCGAGGTGGGATCGGAGTGCCAGGCCCCATTGGCGTAGTACTGGAAGTACCGGGAGCGCGACAGGGCCAGGGCCTGGGATCCGTTGAGCACCTGGCACCCGGCGTTGGGGATGTTGAGTCCCGAGTTGTTGTAGCAGACCCCGGTG
>DATCBL010000221.1:0-7344 GCA_036511875.1 Acidimicrobiales bacterium | reverse complement strand
CGTCGACGCCCAGGCCCGGGTGGTCCTCACCGCCGACGGCGGGTGGCGGCGGGGGTCGGCGGCCGGGGGGCGTCCCGCCGAGGTGTGCGAGCCCGAGCACATGGCCGCCGAGGACCTGCTGTTCATCCTGTACACCTCGGGCACCACCGCGGCGCCCAAGGGGATCATGCACACCACCGGGGGCTACCTCACCCAGGTGGCCTTCACCCACCGGGCCGTGTTCGACCTCCATCCCGAGCGCGACGTCTACTGGTGCGCCGCCGATATCGGGTGGGTGACCGGCCACAGCTACATCGTCTACGGCCCGTTGGCCAACGGGGCCACGTCGGTGATGTACGAGGGCACCCCCGACTTCCCGGAGCGGGATCGCTGGTGGTCGATCATCGAGCGCTACGGGGTGACCATCCTGTACTGCGCACCCACGGCCATCCGCACCTTCATGAAGTGGGGGGCCGAGTTCCCCGGGCGACACGACCTGTCCTCGCTTCGGGTGCTGGGCTCGGTGGGCGAGCCCATCAACCCGGAGGCCTGGATGTGGTACTCGACCCACATCGGCGGGGGGCGGTGCCCGGTGGTGGACACCTGGTGGCAGACCGAGACCGGGGCCATGATGATCGCCCCGCTGCCCGGCCTGACCGCCACCAAACCGGGCTCGGCCACCTTCCCCCTGCCCGGCATCGCCGCCGAGGTGGTGGACGAGGAGGGCCACCGGGTGGACCGGGGCGGCGGCTACCTCACCCTCACCCGACCGTGGCCGTCGATGCTGCGCGGCATCTACGGGGACCCGGAGCGCTACCGGGAGACCTACTGGAGCCGGTTCCCGGACCGCTACTTCGCCGGCGACGGGGCGAAGATCGACGACGACGGCTACCTCTGGCTGCTGGGCCGGGTGGACGACGTGATGAACGTCTCGGGCCACCGCATCTCGACCACCGAGGTGGAGTCGGCCCTGGTCGACCACCCGAGCGTGGCCGAGTCGGCTGTGGTGGGGGCGACCGACGCCACCACCGGCCAGGCCATCGTGGCCTTCGTGACCCTGCGGGCCGACGGAGGGCCGGCCGACGACCAGAAGGGCCAGGAGCTCCGCTCGCACGTGGCGGCCAAGATCGGACCCATCGCCCGACCCAAGACGATCGTCTTCACCGACGAGCTCCCGAAGACCCGGAGCGGGAAGATCATGCGCCGACTGCTGCGCGACGTGGCCGAGGGACGGGTGCTCGGCGACACCACCACCCTGGCCGACCCGGCCGTGGTGGACGAGATCCGGGGCCTGGCCGCGACGTCGCCCACCGACGAGTGAGCCCGGTCCCCGCGCCGTCCAACTGGGCCTGGCGGGAGGGGCCGATCGCCTCGCCCGGCGAGGCGGTGGTCTTCGACGTGGACGGGGTGCTGTCGGACGCGGTGGGCCGCCAGCACTTCATCGAACGCGGCCGTCGCGACTGGGACGCCTTCTTCGAGGCCTGCGGCGACGACCCGATCATCGGCGAGCTGGTGCGGGTCCTCGAGCTGCTCGACCCGCGGCTCCAGGTCGTCCTCTTGACCGGCCGGCCCATGCGGGTCCAGCCCCAGACCCTGGCCTGGCTGGACCGCTACGGGCTGCGGTGGGACCTCTTGGTCATGAGGTCCCGGGGCGACTACTCGCAGGTGACCTGGTTCAAGCGGGACAGTGTGGAGGAGCTCCGCTCCTACGGGTTCGACCTCCGCCTGGCCTTCGAGGACGACCCCAACAACTTCGCCATGTTCCACGCCGAGGGCATTCCCTGCGTCTACATCCACTCGGGGTACTACGAGTAGGCCCGGACCGGGCGGGCGGGACCGGCGAGCCGGGGACGCTCACCGGAGGGGGCGACGACGGTGCCGGCCGGCCCGGGCCCAGGCTCCGAGCAGGGCCACCACGGCCAGGGCCAGCGGGGGGAGGTCCCCGTAGCGGACGTAGACCGTCCATCCGGCCCGGCGGGCCAGGGTGGCCGGGACGATCTGGGGGGCGCCGAGCACCGATCGCGCGAGCAGGGTGCCCCGGTTGGTGATGGCCGCGCTGTAGCCGGTGGGCGCGGCCTGCAGGAGGTCCCGGCCCTGCTGCACGGCCTGGACGGTGGAGGCGGCGATCTCCTGGGTCGGGACCTGGGCGGTGGCATAGGAGGAGGTGTTGGTCGGGACGATCAGGAGCTGGGCGCCGGCCCGCACCGCGCTGCGGCCCCGGTCGGCGTAGAAGACCTCGTAGGAGACCATGGCCCCGAGCGGCGCGGCCGGGGTGTCGAGGAGGCCGGTCCCGGTCCCGGGGAGGGCGTCGAGGGGCACCGAGGAGAGGTTGCCCAGGTGGGCGAAGAAGCCCCGGTAGGGGACGTACTCGCCGAAGGGGACCCGGTGGACCTTCTCGAACCGGGCCACCAGGGCCCCGTCGGGTCCGAAAGCCACGATCTCGTTGCGGAAGGTGGTCGACGACACCGTCTCGGTCACCCCCACCACCAAGGTGGTGTGGAGCGTCCGGGCCAGGGCGGAGAGGGCGGACTCCTCGGGCGAGTCGGCCAGGGGGGTGCCGAGGGACACCACGTCCTCGGGCCAGAGCACCAGGGACGGGACGGCCCCGTGGCCCTGCTGTTGGAGGAGGTGGGTCTCCGACTGCTGGGCCGCCAGCACCACCGCCGGGTCGATCTGGGACTTGCGGAACCCCCGGGCCCCGCCCCCCTGCACCGCGGCCGTGGTCACCGCACCCACCGACGGGCCCCCGTCGGGGGCGTGGTCGGCCAGGACGGCCACGGCCATCACCGTCAGGAGCGCCGCCGCGCCGCAGAGGGCCAGCGGGCCGAGCCCGGCCACCGCCCCGGCGGCCACTCCTACCCGCTCCTCCGCGCCCTCCGGGTCGGCCCGGCCGAAGGCCCGGGCCCGGGACCCATCACGGACCGCCACCACCACCGACTCCACCAGCGCGGCCAGCCCGACCCCTCCGAGGTAGACGGCGGCGGTGAGCCCTAGGGGTCCACCGAGGCGGGCCACGCCCAGCACCGGGCCGTCGGCCTGGCCGAGGAACACCCCCCCGATGGGCAGGCCGCCGAAGGGCCACTGCATGCGGGCCGCCTCGGCCAGGGTGAGGGCGGCGGGGAAGGCCAAGGCCCGGGCCACCACCGGCCCCGCCGGCACGGCCAGGCAGCCCACGGCCACGAACGCCGCCTCCACGGCCATCAGCACGAGGGCCCCGGGGATGGTGAAGGACCGGGCCCACATGAGCCCGGGCACGAAGCAGCCCAGCCCGGCCAGCCAGCCGGCCCAGAGCCGGGTCCGGGGACGCAGCCCACCGAGGCGCCACCAGAGCAGGCCGGCGGCGGGGAAGGCCAGCACCCAGAAGCCCCAGGGAGGGAGGGAGAGGGCCAGCCCCACCCCGGAGGCCAGGGCGGGGAGGGCCACCCGGCCGCGGCGCGGGGCCACAACCGAGTCCGGCCGGCGGGTCATGGAGACGCGCGACGGCCTCCACCGGGGGGTCTCGGGCCGGTGGTCGGCCAGCGGGGGCGGGAGCGGGGCCGGAGGCGGGGTGCTCATGACCCGGCCGCGGGGTCCGCGGTCCGGTCGCCGGTCGACCGGCCGCCCAGCGAGGCCAGCGCCCGGCGGGCGGCGTCCCGGCCGCTGCCGATGCAGGCCGGGATGCCCACCCCGCGGAGGGCGGCGCCGGCCACGTCCAGGCCGGGGACGGCGGCCAGGGCCTTCTCCAGTCGGTCCACCCGGACCAGGTGGCCCACCTCGTACTGGGGGAAGGACCGCTCCCACCGGGTCACCCGGGTGTCGAGCGGATGGCCCCGCACGTCGAGGAGGAGGGCCAGCTCGACGAGGACCGACGCCACCAGCTCGTCGTCGCCGAGGGAGGTGTGCCGGTCGTCGCCGAACCGCCCGACCGAGGCCCGGATCAGCTCGTCGCCGGGCCGGGCCAGGTGGGGCCACTTGCGGCCGAGGTAGGTGCACCCGGTGACCAGGGCCGGTCGGCCGTCCAGGGTCGAGGTCCGGGGCACGAGGAACCCGGTCCCCCGCAGGGGGGTCCGGACCGACCCCTCGGGCAGGGCCAGGGTCACCACCGCCACCGAGGCGTAGGGGACGGCGCCCAGCACCTCGGCGGCCACCGGGGCGTGCGGGCCGAGGAGCCCGGCCGCGTCGGGGGCCGGCACGGCCAGGATCACCGCGTCGACCTCCAGGCCTCCCGGCCCGCCGGGGGCGGGGCCCGACGGTCCGAGGGTCAGGGTCCAGCCCGCCCGGCCGCCCCGGTCCTCCCCTCGGCGCCCGATGGCCGCCACCGGGGTCCCGGTGCGGAGGGAGACCCCCCGGTCGGCCAGCGCCCCGGCCAGGGATTCGGCCAGTCCGGCGGTGCTGCCGGAGAGGGACCAGAACACCGGTGCTCCCTCTCCGGGGCCGGATCGTCCGGCCCGGGCCCCGGCCGAGCCGAGCCGGCGCATCAGGCTCCCGGGCTGCTCGGAGGCGGCCAGCAGCCCGGGGAAGGTGGCCGCCGCGCTGAGGTGGTCGACGCTGCCGGCGTGGATCCCGCCGATCAGCGGGTCGGCCAGTCGGTCCACCACCGGTCGGCCGAGCCGCTCCTCCACGATCGCCGCCACCGTCCGGTCCCCGGAGCTCCCTCCGGCGCCGCGGTGGGGGAGGACCAGGTCCCGGGCCACCCGGAGGGCTTCCCCGGGGCCGAGGATGCCCGTGCGGACCAGCGGCCGCCAGCGGGTGGGGATGCCCAGGGCCAGGCCCTCGGGCATGGGCCGGAGCCGGCCCCGGGCCCAGATCGACGCCCCGGTGGCCGCCACCGGCACCAGCTCCCCGGACAGGCCGAGCTGGTCGCAGAGCTCGGTGGCCTCGGGCCGGCGGGCCAGGAAGGCGTCGGCGGCCAGGTCCACCCGTCGGCCGGCGAACTCCTCGGCCCGGAGCTTGCCGCCCAGGCGTCCCTCGGCCTCCAGCACGACCACCTCGGGCCGCGGTCCGTGGCCCCCCTGGCCGGCCACCAGCTCCCAGGCGGCGGCCAGCCCGGCGATGCCGCCACCGACCACGGCGACGGTGGCTCGGGACGGCAGGGTCACCCGGCGGGGACCGTGCCGCTCGACGACGACCCGGGACCACCGGCGGACGGACCGGGCTCGTCGGCATCGGCGGCCCGCTGGACCACGGTGGCCAGCAGGCCGAGGAAGCCGGGGTCGTCGTTGAGCGAGGCGGTCCGGGCGAAGGCCACCCCCGCCGACCGGGCCACCTGCACGGCCTCGATGTCGAGGTCGTAGAGGACCTCCAGGTGGTCGGAGACGAAGCCCACCGGGCACACCAGCACCGCGGTGGCGCCCTCTTCGGCCACCCGGCGGATCTCGTCCAACAGGGCGGGCACGATCCAGGGCTCGGCGGTCCTCCCGGCGCTCTGCCAGGCCACCGCCCAGGTCAGCCCGGGCTCGTCGTCCAGGTGCAGCCGGGCGGCGATGTCGGAGGCCGACTCGGCCACCTGGTCGGGATACGGGTCGCCCTCGGCCACGGCCCGGAGCGGGAGGCTGTGGGCGGTGAAGAACACCGCGGTCCTGGGGTGGCCACCGGCCCGGAGCCCGGCCAGGGCCCCGGCCGTCCGGTCGGCCAGCAGACGGTCGAACCCGTCGGCGCGGTGCCACGAGGGGACCGAGGTGAGCCGGAGCGGGGGATCCACCGTCCGCGCCGCGGCCTCGGCCCGCCGGAAGTACTCGCCGGAGCCGAGCGACGACTGGTGGGGGGTGAGCACGAGGCCGACCAGCCGACCGACGCCGCCCCCGGCCAGGGCGGACACCCCCTCTTCGATGGAGGGCTCGGCGTACTTGGTCCCGTGGCGCACCACGAACCGCCCGGGGGCCCGGGCCTGGAGGACGGCGGCCACCCCCTCGACCTGCGCCCGGGTCCGCTCGCCCAGGGGCGACGTGCCCCCGATGGCCCGGTACCGGCCGACCAGCTCGTCGAGGAGCTCCGGGGTCGGGGGCCGTCCCCGGCGGATGGCGGTGTAGAACGGCTCGATCCCCTCGATGGCCGCCGGCGTGCCGTGGGCCATCACCAGCACGCCGACCGGACGGCTCACGCCGCCACCTCCACGCCGGCCCGTCCCTCGGCGTGGACCAGGGCGGCCACCCGCTCCAAGATGCCCGGGTCGGTCTCCGGGAGGACGCCGTGGCCCAGATTGAAGATGTGGCCGGGCTGGCTGCCGGCGGCCTCCAGCACCCGGCGGGTCTCTGCCGCGGCCACCTCCCAGGTGCTGAGGCACAGGGCGGGATCGAGGTTGCCCTGCACGGCGACCCCGGGTCCCACCCGGCGCCGGGCCTCGTCGAGGGGCACCCGCCAGTCGACCCCCACCACGGTGCTCCCGGCCGTGGCCATCGGGGCCAGCAGCTCGCCCGTGCCCACCCCGAAGAGGATGGTGGGCACGCCGGGATGGGAGTCGGCCAGTTCGCTGAACAGCCGGCGGGTGGTCGGCAGGACCAGCTCGCGGTAGTGGTCCGGGGCCAGGATGCCGGCCCAGCTGTCGAAGACCTGGACGGCGGCGGCCCCGGCGTCCAGCTGGGACCGCAACGAGGCCAGGGCCAGGGCGCCGAGGCGCTCCATCAGCTCGTGCCAGACGGCCGGCGCGCCGTGCATGAGGGCCTTTACCTTGGTGAAGTTCTTGGACGGACCACCCTCCACCAGGTAGCTGGCCACGGTGAAGGGCCCGCCGGCGAATCCGATGAGGGGCACCTCGAGCTGGTCGGCCAGCAACCTCACGGCGTCGATCACATAGGGGGTGTCCCGCTCGGGCTCGAGGGGGCGGAGCCGCTGCAGGTCCCGTGGTCCGGCGAACGGTCGGTCCACCACCGGCCCCGTCCCCGGAGCCACGTCGACCCCGAACCCGATGGCCGCCACCGGCACCACGATGTCGGAGAAGAAGATGGCGGCGTCGGTCCCGTACCGGTCCACCGGTTGGCGGGTCAGCCGGGCCACCAGCTCGGGCCGGGCGATGGCCTCGAGGATGCTGCCGCTGCCCCGGGCCGCCCGGTACTCGGGGAGCGCCCGTCCGGCCTGGCGCATGAACCACACCGGGACGTGCTCCACGGGCAGGCCGCGGCAGGCCCGGATGAAGGGCGTGTCGTCGAAGCGGGACGATCCGGTGCCGCTCACGTCGAAGGCCTCGTCCGCCCTCAGCGGGACGTTGGACGGATCGGGGCCGCCGGCCGGGTCCGGGGGGCGGCCCCGCGCCTGGTGCGGGTGCCGGCGGTGGCCGGGCCCAGGGGCGGCGGTCCCGCGGTTTCGGCCATGGCCCGAGTCTAGGAGAGCGGGCCGGGGGGAATCGTCGGCGACCCCCCGTCGCGGCCCGACCGAGCCGGGCATACAATC
>DATCBL010000220.1:0-2748 GCA_036511875.1 Acidimicrobiales bacterium | reverse complement strand
TGGGCGGCGAGGCCCTGTCGCCGCTGCGACGGGTCGACCACCAGGCGATAGATCGAGCCCCTCCATCCGTCCCAGGCCGCGATCACCGACCCCACCAGGACGCCCTCGGACTCGGCCACGATCAGCGCCCCGGCATCGTGGGCCACCAGTGCCGCCAGGCTGTGGGGAGTGTCCGTGTGCGACGGCTCGGCCCCGGACCGGGCCCAGAGCGCCAGCACGGCATCGGTGTCCGAGGCCCGGCCCGGTCGGAAGGTCGCGTCCATCGGCCCAGGCTACGAGAAGGCCGCCCGTCGCCCACCGTCGTCGTGGTCACGCTCAACCCCGGCCGAGGTAGCCGAGGAAGCGCTGCTCGGCCGGAGCGGTGGCGGCGACGGGGATCTCGTGCCCGTAGTGCCGGGGGTCACGCCGCTGACCGATCAGCTCCCGGGCCACCTCGAGTCCGACGGACCACACCCCGTCGCCGCACTGGAACCTCCCACCCTGGAAGGACCCGATGTCCCAGCCGTGGGCCAGCACGTCGACCAGGTTGATGCCGGCCGCCATCTCGGCCCCGAAGGTGCCGAAGGGGAGGTGGCACTCCCTCGTCATTTCGGCCGCCTCCCAGGCCCGCCGGGTCGTGGCCACCATCGACCCGAGGGCCTCGTCGAGGCTGGACCCGATCAGGTCACCGGTCGGCGACCGGGGGGACTCGGTGGACCCTGAGGCGAACTCGGCGAACTTCAGGGTCACACCGATGGAGTGGTTCACCACGTCGAAGACGGACCAGCCCGGGCACTTGGTGGCCCGGGAGAGGTCGGCCGGCGCCACCAGGCGGCCCACGGCCCACTGGGCTTCCACCGCGGTCGTCAGTGCCTCCACCACCTCCACGCCCAGAGCTTCACACGGGTGGCGGCGGCCCGGCGGCCGAGGTGGCACGCTGTCCGGGTGCGTGAAGCCCCGGCACCCGGCGACGACCGGACCCAGCTCGAGCGGATGGTGGCGGGCGCCCCCTACCGCTCCGACGACCGCGAGGTCGGCGCCGCCCACCGCCGGGCCGTCGGGCTGGTCGACCGGCTCAATCACACCCCGGTCGACCAGCCCGACCGGCGCGGGCACCTCCTCAACGAGCTGCTGGGCTCCATCGGGGCCGGGAGCGTGGTCCGGTCTCCCCTGGCCTGCGACTACGGCTCCTTCATCCACATCGGGGTGCACACCTTCGTGAATTTCGGGCTGGTGGCCCTCGACCCCGCGCCCATCACCATCGGCGACCACGTCCAGATCGGGCCCAACGTCCAGCTCCTGACCCCGACCCACCCGCTCGACCCCGACCTGCGCCGGGCCGGCTGGGAGGCTGCCGGACCGATCACCCTGGGCGACAACGTCTGGCTCGGGGGTGGGGTCATCGTCCTGGCCGACGTCACCATCGGGGAGGACACCGTGGTGGGCGCGGGAGCGGTGGTCACCCGTGACCTGCCCTCGGGCGTCGTGGCCGTGGGCAATCCGGCCCGGGTCATCCGTCGGCTGGACGGCGAGGCCGCGGCGATGCCCACCTGACCGGCCGGGTCGGCCTCCGGGCGACGACCGGGTGACGACGGGCGGCCGTACACTGCAGGCATGGGGTACGGCCATAGTTCGTGGATCGCAGCGGTCATCTTCGGTGGCGTCTTCCTGATGCGCTACCTGGCCACGCAGCGCCGTCGGGGCCGTCGGCCGGGCGGCCCGGGTCCCCGGAGCCCGTTCACCAACCCCGGCTCCCGGCATTCGGCGGCGGGACCGACCACGTCGCCCCCGACGGGCGACGGCATCGCCTCCACCGGCATGGCGGCCGGCTGGTTCCGCGACCCGTTCGTCCGGCACGAGCAGCGCTACTGGTCGGGAACCGAGTGGACCGAGCACGTCATCGACGACGGGGTTCCGGCCACCGATCCGCCGCCCGCGTCGGCCGGGCCGCGGGACCCTTCCTGACGCCGGCCCCGGTCAGACGCCGTTGGGCCGACAGCTACCCGGGGGCCAGCCCCACACCTGGAGCACCGCGGCGGGGATCGTGACCGGGCAGGAAGTAGCCGGGCCGGTGTTGCCCGACGAGTACGCCGTCCACCCCCGGCCCGGCGACCGCCGGAACACGTAGTAGGAGCCGTCGTCCTGGGTCGAGACCTGGGCCTGGGTGGGATTGGACGGGTCGGACGACGGTGCCGCCACCAACCGGGCCCCGGCCCAGTAGACGCCGGTCGACCGGTCGAGCCCGTAGTAGGTCAGGCCGGGGGCCAGTCCGCTGAACTCCGAGGCCGGGATGTTGTTGAGGCCGCTGCCCGCCGACACCAGCGCGGATCTCACCTGGTCGGTGACCGGCACGTCGACCGCGGTAGGAGGGGAGGTCCCGGTCGAGGAGGTGGTGCTTGAGCCGGCGGCCCCTGTGGTCCTCGACGAGCCCGGAGTACTCGACGTGGTTGACGTACTCGACGCGCTCGAGCACGCGGAGAGGGCCAGAGCCCCGGCCACCACCACTGCCGCCGCCCACCGTCGACCTGTCATCTGGCGCTCCCGTCATCGTCGATGCCTCGGGCCACCGAGCGGGCCTGCGTCCCCGTCCGGTGGCTGGTGGCCCAAGACGCTACCGCTCGGGTACCGGCGCAACCGGGCATTCGGGACCGGTGGGCCCCGGCCGAACCGATCTCAGCCGGACAGCCCTACCACCGGCGCGGCCAGTGGGACCGCGCCCATGGAGCCTTCGAAGGGGGCGGACCCGAAGGCGAACACCCCGCCGTCCGA
>DATCBL010000219.1:0-3255 GCA_036511875.1 Acidimicrobiales bacterium | reverse complement strand
GCGCTCCCGGGTCGGCGGGCCCGTGACGTGACCGCTCCGGAGGTCGGGTTGCGACCGACCTCGCCGGATCGGTGCCCGCCGGAACACCACTCCGGCACCCGATGCCCGGGGGGTGGCGGCCCGTCGGCCCGGCGCCCCCATCCGAAACCCTCACCGCCCCTCGTCCACCGCCCGCCGGCCTCCGTTCCCGTGGCCGGCGCGCCACCGGTCCGGCCGCACGGACCGCGAACAGCCCGAAGGAGGTGAACTATGGCCGCCGAGGATTCGGGACCGAACGACCCCGGCGCCGACCGCCTCGTCGTCGGGAGCGAGCCCGCCGCGGTGCTCGACGAGGCCCACCTGGGTGACATCCAAGGGGCCTTCGGGACCATCCGCCAGCACGACCTGGACAGCCGGCGGTCGTGGCGGGCCCGTCTGCTCACCCTGTTGGCCATCATGGGGCCCGGCCTCATCGTCATGGTCGGCGACAACGATGCCGGTGGCGTCTCCACCTACAGCCAGGCCGGTCAGAACTTCGGCCTCACCCTGCTGTGGACCCTGCCCCTGTTGATCCCCGTCCTGGTGGTGAACCAGGAGATGGTGGTCCGCCTGGGCGCGGTGACCGGCGTCGGCCACGCCCGGCTGATCAACGAGCGATTCGGCCGGTTCTGGGGGGCGTTCTCGGTCGGGGACCTGTTCATCCTCAACTTCCTCACCATCGCCACCGAGTTCATCGGGGTCAGCCTGGCCCTCCACTACTTCGGGATCAGCCAGTACCTCTCGGTGCCCATCGCCGCCGTGGCCCTCATCGCCATGACCGCCACCGGCAGCTTCCGGCGGTGGGAGCGGTTCATGTTCGTCTTCATCATCGTGAACTTCCTGGTCGTGCCGCTGGCCTTTCTGAGCCACCCGGCGGCAGGGCCGTTCTTCAAGGGCTTCGTCACCCCTGGAGTCCAGGGGGGGTTCACCTCGACCTCGGTGCTCCTGATCATCGCCATCGTGGGGACCACGGTCGCCCCCTGGCAGCTGTTCTTCCAGCAGTCCAACCTCGTCGACAAGCGGATCACCCCCCGCTGGATCAACTACGAGCGGGCCGACACCGTGATCGGCTCGTTGATCACCGTCTTCGCCGCCTCCCTGCTGATGGCCGTAGTGGCCTCGGCCTTCTCGAGCACGGCGTTGTCCGGCCACTTCACCGATGCCGGCGGGGTCGCCAGCGGACTGCAGCACTACGTGGGCCGGGCCGCCGGCGCCCTCTTCGCCATCATCCTGTTGAACGCCTCGATCATCGGGGCGGCGTCGGTGACCCTGGCCACGTCGTACGCCTTCGGCGACGTCTTCGGCGCCCACCACTCGCTGCACCGCAGCTGGCGCGAGGCCAAGTTCTTCTATGGCGCCTTCAGCGGCATGGTGGTCTTGGCCGCCGCCCTGATCATCATCCCCGGCGCGCCGCTGGGCGTGATCACCACCAGCGTCCAGGCCCTGGCCGGCGTCCTGCTGCCCAGCGCCACCGTCTTCCTGCTGCTGTTGTGCAACGACAAGGAGGTGCTGGGCCCGTGGGTCAACCGACCCTGGCTCAACGTGCTGGCCACCGCCATCGTCTCCATCCTGCTCGTGCTGTCGCTGGTCCTGATGGTGACCACCCTGTTCAGCCACATCGACGTGAACAAGGTGGTGCTGGCGCTCGGGGCCGCGCTGGTGGTCTCGTGGGCCATCGGCGGGGTCGTCTACGCCCGATCGCTCCGGCGCAAGCCCCCCGCCCCGGTCACCCCCATGGCCAAGCGGGCCACCTGGCGGATGCCCGCCCTCAACCTGCTCCAGCGGCCCACCTGGTCCCGCAGCCGGCTCCTCACCATGTACCTGCTGCGGGGCTATCTGGTGGTGGCGGTGCTGATGCTGTTGGTCAAGGCAATCGAGCTCGGCGTGCACCCCCACGGCTAGGGGCACCGATCCGGGATGGGCCGGGAGCCACCAGTCGGCCCGGAACCGGGAAAGCCCTGCTGCGCTCCTTACCAACCGGTCAGTTTGCGCTGAACTGCCAGGCCAGGAGAGTATGTGTCTTCTATGTGCCTGCGCGTCCCGGATGTCTATGCCTAGCTTCGGGCTCAAAAGGCACAAGATCAAGGGTCCCAAGACTCCACCCCCCACCCCCGAGCGCATCGCCCCCCGGCCCCCGGCCCCCGGTGGCCTGCGGATCGCCTTCCTGGTCTACCGGGGCAATCCGCGGTGCGGGGGCCAGGGCGTCTACACCCGCCACCTGACCCGTGAGCTGGTGGCGCTGGGCCACTCGGTCGAGGTCTTCGCCGGCCAACCGTGGCCCGAGGTCGACGAGGGCGTCGGGTTCACCCCGGTGCCCAGCCTCGACCTCTACCGCGAGCCCGATCCCTTCCGCATCCCCCGGCTCCGCGAGTTCGCCAACTCCTACACCACGCCGATCGCCGCGCTGGAGTTCGGGGTGATGTGCACCGCCGGCTTCCCCGAGCCCTGGACCTTCAGCCTGCGGGCCCGCCGCCTGCTGGCCGCCCGGCGCCACGAGTTCGACCTCATCCACGACAACCAGTGCCTGGGCAACGGGATCCTCGGGATGATGGACGACGGCTGGCCGCTGCTGACCACGCTGCACCACCCGATCACCGTCGACCGCCAGCTGGCGCTGAGCCACGCCACCAATCCCTGGCAGCAGTTCACCCAGCGACGCTGGTTCGGCTTCCTCCGCATGCAGGTCAAGGTGGCCCGGGCCCTGCCCAGGGTGGTCACGGTGTCCGAGTCCTCGAAGGTGGACATCGCCGCCCAGATGGGCGTGGACATCGGGCGGATGACCGTGGTGCCGGTGGGGGTGGACCACACCGTCTTCCGGCCCCAGGCCGACGTCGACCCGGTCCCCGGACGGATCATGGTCACCTCGTCGTCCGACGTCCCGATGAAGGGTCTGGTCCCCCTGCTGGAGGCGGCGGCCAAGCTGCGCACCGAGCGAGAGATCGAGCTGGTGGTCATCGGCAACCCTCGGCCGGACGGCCGGGTGGCCAAGGCCATCGAGCGCCTCGACCTGGCCCCCATCGTCCACTGTGTCTCGGGGATCACCGACGCCGAACTGGCCCGCAACTACGCCCAGGCCGAGGTGGCCGTGGTGCCCTCCCTCTACGAGGGGTTCTCGCTCCCGGCCATCGAGGCCATGGCCTGCGGCATCCCGCTGGTGGCCACCACCGGGGGAGCCCTGCCCGAGGTGGTCGGCACCGACGGGGTGACCGGGCTGCTGGTGCCCCCGGACGACCCCGG
>DATCBL010000218.1:0-2315 GCA_036511875.1 Acidimicrobiales bacterium | reverse complement strand
CCGCAGGGCCCCGACCTCGGCGGAGAGCTCGGCCGAACGGGCCGGCGCCTCGCCCAGCCAGAACGGGATGGTGGGCGGGAGGTCGCCGGCGTCGGTGACCCGCACCGTGCCCGACTCCACCTTGACCACCCGCCACGAGTGGGTGCCGAGCAGGAAGATGTCCCCGGCGGTGGCCTCCACGGCGAAGTCCTCGTGCACCGAGCCCACGGTGACCCCGTCGGGGTCCAGCACCACGCGGTAGTCGCCGGTCTCGGGGATGGCCCCTCCGCTGGTCAGGGCGGCGAGCCTTGCCCCCCTCCGGGCCCGCAGCCGTCCGTTGACGGCGTCGTGGTGGAGATGGGCGCCGCGGCGGCCGCGGCCGGTGGGGATCCCCCACGAGACCAGGTCGACCACCTCGTCGAACGTCTCCCGGGTGAGCTCGGCGTACGGCCCGGCCCGGCGCACCAGGTCGTAGAGGCCATCGACCTCCCACTCCTCGGCCGCCACCACCTCGGCCACCAGCTGCTGGGCCAGGACGTCGACCGGGGCCACCGGGGGGCAGAGCAGGTCGAGATGGCCGGCCCGCACCCCGGCCAGCAGGGCGGTGCACTCGACCAGCTCGTCCCGCGTCATCGGGTAGAGGCGCCCGGCCGGGGTGCCCTCCAGCTGGTGGTTGGCCCGCCCCACCCGCTGGAGGAACGTCCCGATGGCCCGGGGGGAGCCGATCTGGCACACCAGCTCCACCGGCCCGACATCGATGCCCAGCTCGAGTGAGGCCGTGGCCACCAGGGCCCGGAGGTCGCCGGCGCGGAGGCGCTGCTCGACGATCCGTCGGCGGGCCGCCGACAGGCTGCCGTGGTGGGCCGCCACCTGCAGGGCGGCGTCGACCGGGTCCGGCGGGCGGTCGCTCCCGTCGGGAGGGCCGGATTCGGCCCGCCATCCCCCGCCGCCCGGGCCGGGGCCGGCGCCACCGCCGTCCGGAGCCGGCTCGCCGTCGGGGTCGGCCCCGAGGCGCAGGGCCAGCTGGTGGGCCACCCGTTCGGCCATCTTCCGCGTGTTGACGAAGACCAGCGTGGTGCGATGGTCGAGGACATGGCCGGCGATGCGGTCGAGGACGTCGCCGAGCTGGCCTCCGCTTGCCACCGACTCGAGCTCGGTCTCGGGCAGCTCGATGGCCACGTCCAGATCCCGTCGGTGCCCGCAGTCCACGATGGCGGTGGGGGAGCGGGACGGGTCCACCCCCGACAGCAGGCGGGAGACCACGGCCAGGGGCCGTTGGGTGGCCGAGAGGCCGATCCGCTGCAGGCGCCCGCCCCGAGCGGTGACCAGATGGTCGAGTCGCTCGAGAGTGAGGGCCAGATGGGCGCCCCGCTTGTCCCGGGCCAGGGTGTGCACCTCGTCCACGATGACGGTGTGTACCCCGGCCAGGAGGGCACGGGAGGAAGGGGCGGTGACCAGGAGGTAGAGCGACTCCGGCGTGGTGACCAGCAGGTCCGGGGGCGACCGGCGCATGGCGGCCCGCTCCGAGGCCGGGGTGTCGCCGGTCCGGACGGCCACCGAGAGGTGCGGGGCCTCCACGCCGAGGCGGGCGGCCTCCTCGGCGATGCCGGCCAGGGGCAGTTGGAGGTTCTCGTGGACGTCGGTGGCCAGGGCCCGGAGCGGGGAGATGTAGACGACGCCGGGTCCCGGGCCCGCCGAAGGGGCTCCGGCGCCGGCCGGGGCGGCCCGGTAGGCGGCGTCGATGGCCACCAGGAATCCGGTCAGGGTCTTGCCGGTACCGGTGGGCGACGCCACCAGCACGTTGCCTCCCCCGGCGATCAGCGGCCAGGCCGCTCGCTGCGGCTCGGTCGGGCCGTCGGGGAACCGGCGGAGGAACCACCCGGCCACCGCGGGGTGGAACGTCCGCAGGATGGAGTCGGGCGCCAGGTCGGCGAGCCGGCCGGCGGCGGTCCCCGCCCCGGGGTCGGGACCGGGCGCGTCCCAGCCCAGGGGGAGGGGCTGCTCATGCGGCTGCGCATCGGCCCGATCGATCGGCAGGGTGGAGGCCACGTGTCCAGTCCACCCTAGGGGTGTGACCACCCGGCTGCACCCATGCCCAGCGCCCGCCAACCCGCCGCTCCCGGTCGGTTCAGTGCGGCACCGGGGCACCGGCCAGGGCCGCCGCCACCCCGAGCCCTCCCGCCCCGACCAGGACTCCGACCACCCCGCGGCGGAGCCCGAAGAGGGCCAGCGCGGCCAGGGCCAGCACGCCGAGCTGCCACCAGTCGGACAGCGCCCGGGCCAGGGGGACGGCCGATCCGGCGATGGCCCCGATGGCCGCCGCCCCAGCCCCCACC
>DATCBL010000217.1:0-3519 GCA_036511875.1 Acidimicrobiales bacterium | reverse complement strand
GATGGTGCACGAGGCCCCGCCGCCGGTGAGCCCGTTCACCTCCCATGGTGTCGTCGACTCGGTGTTCGGCGAGCTCTGGGGTCGTCCCGGCCTGTCCCGACGCGACCGGCGCTGGATCACCCTGGCCTGCGTGGCCGCCGCCACCGTCGACGAGCCGATCCAGACCCATGTCTATGCCGCACTGGCCAGCGGAGACATCACCCCAGAGGAGTTCCAGGAGTTCGTCCTCCATTTGGCCTACTACGCCGGTTGGCCCCGGGCCTCGTCGATGGAGATGGCCTACTACCGGGCGATGGCCAGGCTGGACGCCGAGCGCGATTCATAGCCGGCGTTACGTCCGCCCCTCGGAGACCCGGTGACCGGAAGGTGGTGGCCACGCCGGCGGTGACGCCGACCCGGGCGACCGGCCCCCGGTGCCCGGGTGCCGGCCCGAGCGGACCGGCTGTGCCAATCTCACCCCATGAGGATTCGGGCCCAGCGCGGTGTGATCCCGCCGCGGCTCCGGTGCCGGCACCGGGCGCCGACGGAGCCACCGACCGAGTGGCCGGCGAGTGGCGGCCGGGGCCCGCATGCGGCCGGTACCCGTCATGAGATCGTCAGGTCTCGCCTGCGACCATGGAGCGATGGGATCCCCGGCTCGTCAGACCTTTGTCTCGTTGGGTCCGTCCGTCGATCGGCTCCTGCGCCTCTTCAGGGTGGACTTCGCCCCCGAACCGGAGCAACCGTCGTGGGCCCGGCTGGCGGTGGCCACGGTGGTGTCCCTCCTCGGCTCGCTGGCGGTCGACGCCGTGCTGGTGGCCCTCGGCACCCGGGCCTTCCCCTCCACCCGGGGGTACGTCCACTTCCAGTTCCACGACTACGCCAAGCTCACCGTGATCGGGGTGATCATCGCCTGTGCGGCCTGGCCCGTTGTCACCCGGATCTCGTCGGCACCGCGGTGGCTCTTCTTCCGCCTGGCCGCGGTGGTCACCCTGGCCCTCTTCCTCCCCGACCTGTGGATCTACCTGCAGGGGGCGTCGGGCCAGGCGGTGGACGTCCTCTTGGGCATGCACCTGGCCATCGCTCTCGTGACCTACAACGCCCTGGTCCGCATGGCCCCGGTGGGCGGAGCTCGCTCGCGCCCGAGGTAGGGGGCCGAGCACCGCCGCCCCGGACGCGGGCTCCCCGCGGGGGCCCGGGGTGACGGGGACTCCGACGGATGGGCCACCGGCCGACCGGGGGGAGCCCGAGGGGTCCGGGGCCGGCCCGCCGGACCCGTCGCCGCCCCATTCCGGCCCGGTGAGCCCCCTCGGTGAGGAGGCGTCCCTGGTCGTCCACGAGGACGAGCACCACGATCGCTCGGTGGTGTGGCTGGCCGACTATGTGTACGGGACGATCTCGACGCTCGTGGCCATCGCCGGCCTGACCTACGAGAACAAGCCGGAGGCCCTGATCAACGCCGGGCTGGTGGTGGCGGCGGCCGTGGCCATCTGGCTGGCCCACGGCGCGTCCCGCCTGGTGATCCTCCGGACGTGGCAGAACCTGGAGCTCCACGGGTCCGACGTGCGCCGGGTGCTCCAGGACTCGTGGACCATCGTCGTCGCCGCCGTACCGGGGACCCTCGTCTTCCTCCTGGCCGGGCTGCACGTGTGGACGGTCAGGACCGCCTTTGTCGTGGCCGAGATCGTCGGGGTCCTGGCCCTGGCCGTGGTGGGCTACGGAACGACGGGCGGCCAGGGCCGGCTCCTCGGGCGGAGGCTGCTGTATATCGGAGGGCTGGTGATGGTCGGTGTAGTGATCGTGCTGCTGGAACTGCTCGTCCACCTCCTGTGAGGACCGAGGCCGGGCCGGCGTCCGCTCCCGGCACGGTCGTACCGGCCGGTAGGCTGCTTGGGCCAGGTGTGACCACGGCGCCTCGGGAGGCAGTCCCATGGACGAGCAGCAGGACCTTGGAGCGGGGCAGGCCTTCACCGAGGCCGAGCTCACCGCGCTGGCCCTGGCCGCCGATCCCGACGGACGGATCGACGACGACGCCGTTCCGGTGTCCGAGTACCTCGGGCAGCACGCCGGTCTCCTGCCCTCGTGGTACATGCCGACCCCGATGGCCCGCAGCGGGAGCAAATGGCGGGTCCCGGTGGTGGTGGCCATCGTGGCCGCCTTCGTGATCATCGAGGCGTTCGGCCTGTGCAGCACGTTCGGCCAGCTGGTTCCGGCCTGAGGCTCCCACCCGACGACGTTGCCCGGGCCCGATTCGCGCTGAAAGCGAAGACCTGAACGCACAGAGTGATGAGGGCTGGATTTCCTCCCGCGGCGCGTTGCCTAAGGCTTTCGGGCCCCGGCACTATGGGTGTGCGGGTCACTCACCTCAGTGGTGTGGGATCCGAATATTGGGTGAACGCAGGGGCGGTGCCCCTACGGGACGAAGGGCAACCATTATGTGGGCAAGACGATTGATTGTTGGTTCCAGCCTGGCCGTGGCCTCGTTGGCCATGGCGCCGGGCATCGCCGGAGCCACCCCGGGCTGCGTCCCGGCTGGTTCGGTGACCGAGCCGGCCGGCTGCGTGACCACGCCGACCGTGTCGGGCAAGACCGACCCGGTGGTCCCGGCGAGCTCGGGTAGCTCCGCGCCGAAGACCACCTCGACCACCTCCAGTCTCCCCTTCACGGGTGCGGATGTGGCCGAGCTGGCCGTCATCGGCTCCGGAGCCGTGCTGGCCGGCAGCCTGCTGGCTCGCCGCCGGCGCCGCGCCATCGCCTGATCGCCGCGGCACCGGACCACTGACCCGACCGGCCCTGGGCCGGCCGGTCCCGAACTGCGGCCCCCAAGGGGTGGGCCCGAGACGAGCGCGCACGAGGCGTGGCCGTCCCGGCTCGGCCGGGGGCGCCGGCCCGGTGGGCCGGATCCCGGGCCGCGCGGTGTTCGGGCCGCACGGTGTTCGGGCCGCACGGTTTTCGGGCCGCGGAGCCGGCCGGCTCAGTAGCTGGCCGGGAGCAGCGGTGCCACCGACTGGAAGAAAAAGAACACCACGAACAGCCAGACCAGGGTGCCGCCGACCATGACCCCGGCCCGGGCCGCCCGGTGGGTGCGGAGGGCCAGCATCCACAGGCCGGTGGCCAGGACGGCCACGGCCAAGCCCCACAGGATGGCCGGGGTCCAGTCCCGGGTCTGGGGGGTCGCGACCGCGGTCGGGGCCCGGGGGTGCGGCTTGGTCACGTCGGCGACCGGGGTGGCGGTCGGATGGGCGAGCTCGCTGGCCACCAGCGTGGCGTGCACCACCAGGCGTTGGCTGGCGCTGTAGCGCGGGTTGCACGTGGTGAGCGTGAGCTGGGGCGTGGGGGTGGGGTCGACCACCGCCACGTCGGTGGGCAGGACCACCTGGGTGGTGGCCACGGAGTACAGGAAGGTCCCCTGCAGCGTGGTGACGAAGATCAGGTCCCCCGGCGCCAGCACGTCCAGGCTGTAGAAGGGATGCAGATAGGTGGTCCGGTGGCCGGCGATGGCGGCGTTTCCGGCCTGACCGGGCAGGGGGGTGGTCGGAT
>DATCBL010000216.1:0-2359 GCA_036511875.1 Acidimicrobiales bacterium | reverse complement strand
GCTCGTCGAGGCCGCGGCGGTCGCCGGGACCGGCCCGGTCGAGGCGGACGCGATCCGGAGCGATGGCCAGCATGAGGGAGGTCTCGGTCCGGCCGGCATGGAGGTCGCCCGACCACGACGGGGACCACGACCACACCGGGTGCCCCTCCTCGGCCAGCCGGGCCATGGCCCGGGCCACCGGTGCCGCGTTCCCACCGTGGGCCGAGACCACCACCGTGCCGGCGAAGTCGGTGGCTGCCGACCGACCGAGCTCGAGGAGGAGGAGCTGGGTGGCGTCCTGGCCGATGGACAGGGTCCCGGGGAACCCCTGGTGTTCGCCGCTGGCGCCGTAGGCCAACGCCGGTGCGACGGTGAGCCCGCCGTCCCGGTCCGCCGCTCCCGCGGCGATGGCCACCGCGATGTCGGTGTCGGTGGTGACCGGGAGGTGGGGACCGTGCTGCTCGGTCGAGCCCAGCGGGATCACCAGCCAGCCACCGGAGCGGGCCACGTCGGAGAGCTCGGGCCAGGTCGAGGCGGAGAGGCGCCTCGCCGGCCGGGTCGGGGCCGGCGCCCGGCCGGGGTCAGGCACCGCGGTCCGAGGTGGCCAGGGGGCTCTCGTCGCAGGGGCGGTCGGGTGGCTTCGGCATCATGGCCACCGGCACCGCCACCGGTCGGGCCCGTCGCGAGTGGTCGAGCGAGGGCCGGGGTGGCGCGGTCTCGCCGCGTCCGGCCAGGGCGTGCTCCCCGTGGCCGAGGACGCATTCGGGGTCCGGTCCGTCGAGGGGCAGCCCGGTGAAGAATTTGGCCGCCATGCACCCGCCGCGGCAGGCGTCGTAGTGGCCGCAGGACGCACAGGCCCCGGCGCTCTGGGGTCGGCGGAGCTCGGTGAACAGCTCCGACTGGCGCCAGACGGCGGCGAATCCCCCAGGCCGGCGGACGTTGCCGGCCAGGAACTCGTCATGGATGGCGAAGGGGCAGGCGTAGACGTCGCCCACCGGGTCCACCAGGCACACCACCCGGCCGGCGCCGCACAGGTTCAGTCCCGGGAGGGATTCGCCATAGCCGGCCAGGTGGAAGAAGGAGTCGCCGGTCAGGACGTCCTCGCCCCGGGCCAACAACCACTCGTAGAGGCGGCGTTGCTGCTCGGCGGTGGGGTGGAGCTCGTCCCACACATCGGCGCCGCGGCCCGAGGGGCGAAGGCGGGTCAGGCGGAGCTGGGCCCCGTAGCGGTCGGCCAACTCCTTGAGGTCGTCCAGCTGGCCCACGTTGTGCCGGGTGACCACCACCGACAGCTTGAAGCCGGAGAAGCCCGCGCCGGCCAGGCGGTCCATGGCCCGGATGGCGGTGTCGAACGAGCCCGGGCCCCGCACGCGGTCGTTGACCGCCGCGGTGGCCCCGTCCAGCGAGATCTGCACGTCCACGTAGTCACTGGCCGCCAGACGCTCCGCCACCGGGCCGGTGATGCGTGAGCCGTTGGTGGAGAACTTGACGCCCACGTGGTGCCCGGTGGCATAGGTCACCAACTCCCAGAAGTCGGGACGGACGGTTGGCTCACCCCCGCCGATGTTCACATAGAAGATCTGCATCCGCTCGAACTCGTCGATGACCGCCTTGCACTCGTCGGCGCTCAGCTCGCGGGGATCCCGGCGTCCGGAGCTGGACAGGCAGTGCACGCAGGCCAGGTTGCAGGCGTAGGTCAGCTCCCAGGTCAGGCAGATCGGCGCGTCCAGTCCCCGCTCGAACCGCTCGACCAGACGGCCGGGGCCCGGCGCCGCGCCCGGGGCCGGCGCCGGGCCGGTCATCGTCACGACGGTTCCCGCTCGCAGATCATCCCGGACTCCGCCAACGTGGCCAGGGCCCGGTCGTAGCGTTCCAGCTCGGCGTCGGCTACCCCGGCGGCCCGGCAGGCGGCATGCCCGGAGGGAAGATCGGCCAGCGACTCCACCACGGCCACCAGGGTCGGGCTCTTGAGGAACGACAGGCGTCGGGTCCCGAAGTGATAGGCCAGCGCCCCGAACGACTCGGGTCGCAGGGAGACCAGGGGATGGAGGGTCCAGGGCCGCGCCCCGTCGAAGGTGACTTCCCCACCGGGACGCGGGGCGGGGGGCACGGCAGGACGGCTCGACACGCCGGGCGGGAGAGCCGGCGGGCCTAGTAGACGCCGCACATGCCGTCGATGGAGACGTCCTCGACCAGCAACTCCTCCTCGACCAGGGGAGTGGGCGCGGCATCCTGAGGGCTCGTCGACGGCCCCTCGACCGCTTCGGAGGTGACGGCGGAGTCGGTGGTGGTGGCGGTCATGGGGCCTCCGGGAGTCGGCCGGCGCAGGCCGGGCGGGGTGGTCGTTCCAATTTATAGCACTCGATGTCAAAATGGAAGC
>DATCBL010000215.1:0-2397 GCA_036511875.1 Acidimicrobiales bacterium | reverse complement strand
CGATGACCACCAGGTTGGCCACCGACAGTTGGATGAAGCCCCAGTGCACGTAGTGGCCGGGGTGGTTCAGGTTGACGAGGCTACCGACGAGGCGGCTCGTCACCGCGGGCAGGCTGGGCATGCGCGAAACCTCCATGGGGTGGAGGTTACGGATCCACCGGCGGCGCCAGTAGGGCCGAAGGTCCCTTGGTCCCCCGGGCCGGACCCGGCCGGTGGCCGGGCCCGCCTCCGGCTACTGCTCGGCCATGATCCGCTCGAACTCGACCATCGGGTTGACCGGGATGTGCTCGTCCAGGGTGACGGTGGCCGAGTGGATGGTGGCCGTGCAGGGGAACGGGGCCCGGTAGTCGTCGCCGACCGCCGGACCGAACTCGTACCCGCAGGTGAGGCCGGCCCCGGTGGCGCTGAAGGCGGCCGCGGTGAACAGGGGGAGCAGGGCCTCGGCCACCACCGCGCCGTCGACCTCCAGGGCGGCCGGGCCTCCGGCGTTCCCCTCGCGGGCGAAGCGGAAGACCACCCGATGGCGCCCGGGTCCCAACGGGAGGTCACCGGCCAGGGCGTAGGTCTCCTTGCCGTAGAGATTGTGCAGGTAGCGGGGCCGTCCCTCCCACAGGTGGAGGGAGAAGCCGCCGAGGGCCGAGCCCTGGGCCAGCAGCACCCCCTCGGGCGGTGGTCCCTCGGGCACCGAGACGTCGACCTCGATGGTGTGGCCGCGGTTCTTCATGTTGGCCGCCACCGTCTCGGGCACCGCCGAGGTGCCCGGGTAGTAGGTGGTGGTGAGGCGGGGCGCCCGGCGGTCGGGCTTGGGGTTGACCAGCGTGTGCAGGATCCGGTTGTCCAGGGGGAGCACCTGGTTGCCACGGGCCTCCACCCACCAGCGGTCGACCATCTCGGCCAGGCGCCCGGGCTCGGCCCCGGCCAGGTCGTGGAGCTCGGCCGGGTCCACCTCCACGTGGTAGAGCTCCCAGCGGTCCTCGCTGAACGGGGCGTTCCAGTTGAGGCCGTCGTCGTAGAGGGGACCGATCGGCTTGAAGGTCACGGCCTTCCACCCGTCGTGGTAGATGGCCCGGCTGCCGAACATCTCGAAGTACTGGGTGGTGCGGTGGCCGGGGGCCTCGGCCCCCTCCGGGGCCAGCATGGGGGCGAAGCTGACTCCGTCGAGCGGGGTCTGGGGCACGTACTCGATGGTGGACGGGGCGGCGATCCCGGCCAGCTCCAGGACGGTGGGCAGGATGTCGGTGGCGTGGGTGAACTGGCGGCGGACGCCGCCCCCGGCGGTGATCCGGGCCGGCCAGCTCACGATGCAGGGATCGGCCACCCCACCCTCGTGGACCTCCCGCTTCCACCGCCGGAACGGGGTGTTGCCGGCCATGGTCCAGCCCCAGGGGTAGTTGTTGTGGGCCCGGGGCCCGCCCAGCTCCTCGATGCGCCGGGCCAACTCGCCGGGTCCGGCCGGGTCGAAGTTCTGCAGCCGGTTGTCGTTGATGGACCCGGTGGGCCCGCCCTCCGAGCTGGCCCCGTTGTCCGACACCAGGATGACCAGGGTGTTCTGGCGGTCGCCGGTCCGGTCCAGGAAGTCGAGCACCCGGGCCAGCTGGGCATCGGTGTAGGAGAGGTAGGCGGCGAAGCACTCCATGAACCGGGCCGCCACCCGTTGGTCCTGGTCGGAGAGGTCGTCCCAGGCCGGAACCCAGGGGGGCCGGGGGGCCATCTCGGTGCCGGGGGGCAGCAGGCCCTGGTCGAGCTGCCGGGCCAAAGTCTGCTCGCGCCACCGGTCCCAGCCCTGGTCGAACCGGCCCCGCTCCCGGTCGATCCAGTCGCGGGGGGCGTGGTGGGGGGAGTGGCAGGCCCCGGTGCAGAAGTAGAGGAAGAACGGTCGGTCCTCTTCGACCGCCCGCAGATCGGCCAGCTGGGCGATGGCCTGGTCGGCCAAGTCGGCGCTCAGGTGGTACCCGTCCTCGATCGATCGCGGCGGGGCGATCGAGTGGTTGTCGTGGTAGAGGGCCGGCACGAACTGGTGGGTCTCCCCACCGTGGAACCCGTACCAACGGTCGAAGCCGCGGCCCAGGGGCCAACTGTGGCGGGGGGCGGCCATGCTGGTCTCGTCGTCCGGGGTGAGGTGCCACTTGCCTACGGCGTAGGTGGCGTACCCCTGCTGGCGGAGGATCTCGGACAGGAAGCCGTTCTCCCTGGGGACCTCGCCGTTGTAGCCCGGGAACCCCACGGCCAGGTCGGCCACCCGGCCCAGCCCGTTGCGGTGGTGGCTCCGCCCGGTAAGCAGGCAGGAGCGGGTGGGGGAGCACAGGGCGGTGGTGTGGAAGTTGGTGAGGCGCAGCCCGTCCTCGGCCAGGCCGTCGATGGTCGGCGTGGCGATGTCCGATCCGTAGCACCCGAGCT
>DATCBL010000214.1:0-12831 GCA_036511875.1 Acidimicrobiales bacterium | reverse complement strand
TACGTGATCGAACCGTGTGACGGCCACCAGGCTGACCTGGACACCGTGGAGGACTGATCACACCGACACTCCGCTCAGCGTCGCCCCGGAGACGCCGAATAGGCAGGTGGCTATGCGGGCTCGCCGCTACCTTCCGCTGGTTCTCCTTCCTTGGGCACAGCAGAGTTGGCCAATCTGTCGATCCGCTTCAGCACACCCTCTAGTTCCTGCACCCGGGACTTGTCCGTGAGCAGCTGTTTGTTCGCCTCCTCCAGTTCTGCCGCGAGGGTGGTCCCCCTCTCGGCCAGGCGAGCACACTCAGCGGTGGCGATTTCAAGGGCCTTGGCCAGGTGCAGGTTCACGCCACTGAACCGCTCCTCCATATCTTCCGGTTCTGGTTCCGGTTCTGGTTCCGGTAGTGCTGGCTCCGCCGCCCGCTGAGGAGGATCGACCAGATCGACCACCCAGTTGACTCTCACCTCTTCCGAACTCTTCTTCGCCAGTGACTTCTTCCGACTCATCGTGATCTCCTCACCATGCCCGCGTGGCACCCGATCAAACAGATCAGACGTGCGCAAAGACCTCGCGGATCGTCAAATCGAGCTGGGTGACGCCGGGCATCGGGGGCACCGGATATCCGGCTGCTTGGTCGGCAGATTCTTTGTTCTCAAAGACCAGGACTGACGTTCCGATTCCATCGATCGGCTCCAGCCAGTAGCCACATACAATTCCCGGTGCGCGAGAGACCAGGGCCTCGCTGGCCTCTGGCAGGAGTAGCCGGGCTTCGTCGGGATTCTCGACACGGACGTTCGTCACGATTGCGTACATTGGTCTCCTTGGTCGATCGCCCTGCGCCTAGGCTAGAGGTTGGATTGAGTCGCAAGAGTGTCCACCTACCCGAGCATCAGGTGGTGGCCACCAGCACCTCCTCTCCGCTGGATGGGCGAAAGCCGTCGGTCCGATCCGCGAAGTAGCGCTCGGCGAGCACGGTTCCCGCCACGTGTTGCGCGTCTTTGAAGCCGACCTCTCGGGCCTGGGCCAGCAGTTCCTCCGGGGTGTCACAGCTGATGGTCCGCCAGAGGGCGACCCGCGCCGCGGTGCCGTCAACAGCCTGTTCCTGATCAGCCATGCTGTCCTCCCTTCGCGGTCGGGTCAGGCCGGGGCCTGGAGGCTCCGGCCTGCGCCCCCGGGGTCGGGACTCCCTGATCATGCTCGACCGGTGTCATCGGGCAGTTGGCCGAGCAGGTCCCTCAGCCCGCAGCCGGACCTCCGCCCGGTCGTCAGTGGCCACGGCATCGAGCCCCAGCAATGCCGCTCCGAGCACCGGTGGGGCATCCAGGCGTCGGAAAACGGCCCGCGGTGTCGCTCCCCGGACCTCGGCTTCGACCCGCGCCCCGAACGCCGGGTGCTCACTGTCGAACAGTCCTCCGCCCAGCACCACCTCGACCTCGTCGTCGGCCACGCCCAGGCGCCTCGACGTGGCCGTGACCATGGCCACTACTTCGTCGACCAGGATCCCCACCGCGTCGGCCGCGGTGGCGTCCCCCGCCGCCGCGGCCTGGACGCAGACCCGGGCCAGTTCGAAGAGCCGGCCGTAGCCGATCTCCCCGGTGTACACCGCGGTGAGCACGGCTTCGGGGTCGCGAAGGCCGAAATGGGCCGGCACCGCATCGACCAGCGCGGTCGGACCTCCCCGACCGTCTCGGGACCGGAGGGCCAGACCCAGCGTCCGTACTCCCAGCCACGATCCGCCGGCAGCCAGGTCGCCGGAGAGCTCGCCGAGGGACGGAAAGCGCACCACCGAGCCGTCCGGCCCGAGACCCACGCAGTTGAGGCCGGAGCCGCACACCACTCCCACCCCCCACCCTGACCGCACGCCGGCCCGGAGCACGGCCAGGGAGTCGTTGAGCACGGTGGACTCGGTGGTCCACCCCCGGGACACCACGGCATCGGTCAGTCGCGACTCGTCCACGGGGAGGTCCACGCCGGCCAGGCAGTAGACGCCCGTGCCGACCACAGGAGTCTCCCCTCCCCCGAGACCGGCCTGGTCCAGTGCCGCCTCGATGGTGGAGCCCAGCGAGTCCATGGCGGCATCGAGCCCCGACAGCTGATGGTTGGACCCCGCGCCACGGGCCGTGCCCACCACCACGCCGTCCGTCCCGACCAGCCACACGTCGGTCTTCGACGCCCCGCCGTCGACAGCCAGGATCAACGTCTCGAGCGGTCGCCGCATGGTCACCATCCACTCTCGCACCGGTCCACGGGGTGATGTTACGTTCACCCCGTGGGGACGAAAGTGGCCGTGGTCGGGGGTGGGAGCACGTACACCCCCGAGCTCGTGGACAGCCTGTGCGACCACGAGGACCGGATGGTGGTGGATGAACTCGTCCTCCTCGACCCCGACACCGATCGGCTGGAGGCAGTGGGCGGCATGGCCGGCCGGATGCTCCAACGCCGGGGATGGGCCGGGACACTGGTCACCACCGACGATCGCCATCGGGCCATCGACGGCGCCGACTTCGTCGTCATCCAGCTCCGGGTGGGTGGGCAGGCGGCCCGCCACACCGACGAGACACTTCCGATCGGGTTCGGATGCCTGGGCCAGGAGACCACCGGACCCGGCGGGTTGGCCAAAGCCCTTCGCACCGTCCCCCTGGTCCTGGAGCTGGCCGAGGAGACGGCCGACCGGGGCGCGGCCGGGGCTTGGGTAGTGGACTTCACCAACCCGGTCGGGATCGTGACCCAGGCCCTGCTCGACGACGGGCACCGGGCCGTGGGCCTGTGCAATGTCGCCATCCACGTGCAGCGGCGCATCGGCCACTATCTCGAGGTCGACCCGAACGGCGTCAACATCGAGCACGTTGGACTCAACCACCTGACCTGGGTTCGTTCGGCCCGAGTCGATGGCGTCGACCGGCTGCCCGAACTGCTCGATCGGTTCAGCCCCGAGCTGGAGCTCGAGAGTGGCATGCCGCCCGGGATGCTCCGACTCCTCGGCGCGCTGCCCTCGTACTACCTCCACTACTACTACTGCCTCCGTGACGAGCTGGCCGAACAGTCGGCGCCGGGCTGGCGATCGAGGGCCGAGGTGGTGGCCGCACTGGAGACCGAGCTTCTGGCCCAGTATCGCGACCCGGCTCTCGACACCAAGCCGAACAAACTCTCCTATCGGGGCGGCGCGTTCTACTCCGAGGCGGCCGTGCGGCTGATGGCCTCCCTCCACGCCGGCACCGGCGACGTCCAGGTCGTCGACGTCCGCAATGAAGGCTGTCTTCCCGGTCTGCCCGACGATGCCGTGGTGGAGATCCCCTGCACCGTCGACGGTGACGGCGCCCATCCGCTCCCGCAGCGGGCCCTCCCCCCCGAGATGGCCGGGTTGGTGGCCCACTGCAAGGGCTACGAGCGGCTGGCCGTCGAGGCCGCACTGTCGGGGAGCCGGGAGACCATGATCCGGGCATTGGTGGCCAATCCGCTGGTCGGACAGTACCCACTGGCCGAGCGATTGGCCGACACCCTGCTGTCGGCCAATCGGCACTTTCTCCCGAGGTTCTTCCCCGACCCGCGTTGAGGCCGTCAGGGGTGCCGTCCGGACCCCCGATCTCCCTGGCCCTGTCCTCGGGTTTCGCGCTCAGGGCCACGGAGGAGACACCGGCAGTGAGGTCTCTGGCCCGGGCCGCCCGTCCGTGCCAGCATCAGGGGAGTCTCGACGGCCCCCCTGCGATCCGGGCGGCCGCCAGCCCGGTGTCGGGGCAGTCCACCGGGCAGGGGCGGAGCACGAACACATGTGCGTGCGAGTGGCCGAATGGCCCACTCGGTGGCGCTGGTGAGTCTCCACGGAGTTCCGATGGGACCACCGCCGTGTCGGGCTGACGGGCTGCTGCGTGCGCCAGGAAGGCCACGGTTGTCGTAGGAAACGTCGGGGGGGGCAGAAAAAGTCGGGGGCAGAGAAGAGAGGAGGCCCAGTGGCTGCCGATTCGAGTGGAGACGAAGCCTTCTGGCGCTGGTCCATCACCATCGCCGGGGTGGTGATCGCCGTCGGCCTCGGCGCGATCCTCCTCGGCCACCACCCTTCGGCCCAGAACTCGTCGGACACCCTGGCGACCGTTCCGACCCCGACCGCCACATCCGAGCCATCCGGATCCGGATCCCTGCCGGCCCCGACGGCCCTTCCCGTCCCGAGCCCGGCCTCCCCCTTCCTACTCCCGGCCGGCACGCCACAGACCACGGCCCAGAGGAGTTCCGTCGTGTCGAGCTTGCCGTCCTTCGTGACGCTTCCCTTCAGCTTCTCGCCGACGGCCCCTCCGGCCCCGACGACCGCGGGCAGCACCGCGGGTCCACCGGCGGTCACCGTCTCCTCTCCCTCGGCCCCGCCGACCACGAGACCCGCGCCGCCGCCGCCGACCACGACGACGACCACGACGACGGTCGTTCCCCCCACAACGACGACCACGACGACCACCACCACGACCACCACGACGATCGCCGTTCCCCCCACGACGACGACCACACTGGTCACCCCGCCGCCCATCACTCTGCCCCCGATCACTCTGCCCCCGCTCCCTATCGGGCTGTAGTCGGTGGGGCTCCGCACCCCGTGGGGTCCCACGGGCGCACGATCGCCCGTGGCGACGTCGGAGCGACCTTCAGTTGCAATGACCTGACCGCGGAGGGGACGCATGGGCGGCGATCGGCCGGGTGAGTCACCATCCAGGGGGCGGCGTCTTCCGTCCGCCCACTCTGGGTGGGTGGTGTCCGAGGTACCCCACCAGGCACGCATCACCCCGCCCGAGGATCACGACCTGCCCAAACCTGGCAAGATCACCGCGTGGGTATCGGTATCCGTAATCAGCCGTTGCGCATCGTCGTGGTGGTCGGGCTCTGGGCCATGTGGGTGCTCTGGACCATCAATCGGTTCACGAGCACGGTGATCACCTCGATACCGTCGACTACCACCTGCCCCAGTGACCAGGGATGCTCAGCAGCCTCCGTGGTGGCGGTCACTCGCCAGTTCAGCTGGAGCTTTTGGCACTTCGCCTTCACCGTGATCGGTGCCGTCCTGCTGGTGGCGGCATCGGTCATGATCCTCCGGACGCCTCGGACCGTCGACGAGATCTAGTCCCTCCGGCGCGGCACGCCATCGGGCCGGGATCAGGCCGTGACGGCGTGAGACCCCCAAAATTCGTTCAACCGTCCCTGCGTCTTCACCACCCAGATGATCCAGCCGACCAAGGGGATGAGCACCCAGAACCCGGTGATACCGGTCACCGGTGGCTGACGGCCCTCCCGGGCGTAGAGATGGCCTACCTCGGCAGGCATGAGGAAGACGTTCACGATCCCGAGCAGAATGGCCAGGAGCAGCCCCACTCCCCCGCCGATCCCCTCACCGCTGAAGGCCTTCATCTCCTTGAACGTGGCGTACTGCCAGTAGAGCCCGTAAATCCCGAGGGTGATGAGCGACAGCAAGATCACCGCCACCGGGGTCCTGACCGATCCCACCGATCCAGGCATGCTCGCACCTCCCTGCCGCCGACGCCGCGCCGACGACCCAGCGAGTACAGCACGAAAGGGACGGCGGAGGAAGGATGCTCGGCGGCCAGGCACGTCGCCGGCGCGCCGGGCGGCGGCGGGCCTGAGGGTTGGGCCCGGAGCTCGGACGGCGGTTCCTCACCCCTAGACCCAACCACCCAACGGTACCCATCCAAGCTGAGATTGCCCTGAGAGGCCGGCGCCCACCCGCGGTCGGACCGAATTCCGGCGGTGCCGGTAATCTCGGGCCCGGAGCCCGGGTGACCACGCCCGGACCGCGCTCGACCCGGAGGGGACATGCCCACCATCGAAGGCCTGGAGAGCGAGATCGCCTCGTTGCGACGGAGAGTCGAGTCCACTGAGTCGCTGCTGGCGCTCCAAGCCCTCAAGGCCCGCTACGGGGACCTGGTGGACCGGAGGTTCTGGCGCGGCCAGCGGGTCGACCCGGACAGCCTGCGCGGGTTGGCCGATGCCGCGGCTCAGCTGTTCACCGAGGACGCGGTGTGGGACGGGGGGCCAGGACTCGGGCGTCACGTGGGCCGAGCGGCCATCGCCGCCCGCCTGGCCCGACCGACCCTCGCCTTCTCGAGGCACCTGTTCGTGAAGCCCCGCATCGGCGTGGACGGCGAGCGGGCATGGGGTCGATGGGACCTCCTCTGCCCCTGTCGCCGGGAGGACGGGTCCTCGTCGTGGATGTGCGGGTACGAGGACGACGAGTACCTCCTGGTGGACGGTGTCTGGCTCCACCGCAAGATGGAGCTGACCACGGTCTTCCTGTCCCGGGTGGACCCGGGCTGGGAGGAGATCCTGGCCTGACCGGAGGACCCCGATCCCCGACCGGCCATCCGGCCGCCACCGGTGCCCGGCAACGGTGGCGGCACTACGATGCTCGGTCAGGCCGGGCCTGCGAACCGGGACGACGAGCGAGGGGCGGCATGCCGACCGATTGCCCGGATCGGTCACGACGGTGACCGACGACAGCCAACTGACGGCCCTCGAGATCGCCCGCAAGGCCACCCTGGTGCCCATCACGACGGTGGCCAGGGACATCGGGATCTCCGACGATCTCCTGCAGCCCTATGGCGAGTATGTGGCCAAGGTCAGGCTCGGTGCCATCGCCGCCCTGGCCGAACGCCCGAAGGCCCGCTACGTGGTGGTGACCGCGGTGACGCCCACCCCCCTCGGGGAGGGCAAGACCACCACCACGCTCGGGCTGGCCCAGGGGATGCACCAGACGGGCCGGCGGGCCACCGCGGCCATCCGTCAGGCCTCGATGGGTCCCACCTTCGGGATCAAGGGCGGGGCGGCGGGCGGCGGGTACAGCCAGGCGGCCCCGTTCGAGGCCCTCAACCTGCACCTGACCGGGGACATGCACGCGGTCACCGCGGCCCACAACACCCTGGCGGCCATGGTCGACAACCACCTTTACCAGGGCAACGAGCTCGGACTCGAACCGTCCCGCGTAACCTGGCGGCGGGCCCTCGACGTCAACGACCGTGCCCTCCGCAACATCGTGGTCGGGCTGGGCGCTCGAGAGGACGGGGTGCCCCGCCAGACCGGCTTCGACATCACCGCGGCCAGCGAGGTCATGGCCATCCTGGCCCTGTCGACGTCGCTGCAGGACATGCGCCATCGACTGGGGCGCATCGTGGTCGGCTTCACCGCCGGCGGCTCCCCGGTGACCGCCGAGCAGATCCGCGCCGCCGGGGCCATGGCCGTGATCATGCGGGAGGCCATCCAGCCCAATCTGCTGCAGACCCTGGAGAACACGCCGGTGCTGGTCCATGCCGGCCCGTTCGGGAACATCGCCCACGGCAACTCGTCGGTGATCGCCGACCTGATCGGAATCCGCACCGGCGACTACCTGATCACCGAAGCCGGGTTCGGGGCGGACATGGGAGCCGAGCGGTTCTTCAACATCAAATGCCGGGTGTCGGGCCTGGTGCCTGACGCCGCGGTGATCGTCACCACGGTGCGCGCCCTGAAGGCCCACTCGGGCGCCCACCGGATCGTGGCCGGAAAGCCGCTACCGGCCGACCTGCTCCGCGAGAACGCCGAGGAAGTGCGGGCCGGAGGATCCAACCTGGCCAAGCAGATCGAGAACGTGCTCCTCCACGGGGTGACCCCGGTCGTGGCCATCAACGCCTTCCCTCAGGACTACGAGTCCGAGTACGCCGCCATCCGGGAGATCGCCGACTCCGCCGGTGTCCGGTCCGCGGTCTCCACCCACTTCCGCGACGGCGGGGCCGGGGCCACCGGTCTGGCCGAGGCGGTGGCCGCCGCGGCCGAGGAACCCAGTGAGTTCCGCTTCCTCTATCCGGTTGAGGCATCCCTGCGCGAGAAGATCGAGACCATCGCCACCCGGGTGTACGGCGCCGACGGGGTCGACTACCTGCCCGCCGCGGCCCGCAGCCTCGACCTGTTCGAAGCCAACGGCCTCGGCGGGCTCCCCATCTGCATCGCCAAGACCCACCTGTCGATCTCCTCGGATCCCTCCCGCCGGGGGGCCCCGACCGGCTGGCGCCTCCCCGTCCGCGAGGTGCGGGCCTCGGCCGGCGCCGGCTTCATCTACGCCATCTGCGGCGACATGCGGACCATGCCCGGCTTGAGCCGGCACCCGGCGGCCGAGCTCATCGACCTCGACGAGAACGGGGACGTCATCGGGCTGTACTGACCACCGCGGACCGCCGCGGCGGTGCCGGGGTCGGCGAGGACCGGCCGGCGGTGGCTGGTAACGTCCCACACCGGAGCACCTGATGCAGATGACCCCCGCCGCAGCGCGCCACCGCCGCCGGGAGGCCCGAGGCCGCAGACCCCTCCGGCCGGCCGTGCTCACGCTGGTCGGCCTGGTCCTGGCGGCGTGCGGCTCGACCTCCGCCCCTTCGTCGGCATCGACCGGACCGGTGACCGCCGCGGCCCCGACGGCGCAGGCCGCCGCTGCGGTGGCCGCGTCCACCGCCAAGACCCTGGCCCTTCGATCGGCCTTCACCCTGGCGTTCAGCCGGACCTCGGCCACCTCCGCCTCGGCCACGCCATCGGCCGCCCACGGCCTGGTCGACTTCACCGGCCCCTCGGGGACCATCACCCTGGAGCTGCCCGGCGGGCCCGGGGCCCGGGAGCAGATGGTCTTCCTGCCCGGGACGGTGTTCGTGAAGCCCCCGTCGTCGAGCCTTCCCCTCCAGCCCGGCCGGCCGTGGATCTTCGCCAACTTCGCCGACATCGCCAAGTACCAGGTCAAATTCCCGCCTTACATCGTCCAGACCGAGTACGTGAATCCTGCCCTGACCCTGTCCGAGCTGGCCTGGGGGACCACGGCCGCCTCTGACTACGGCAAGGCGGTGTTCGAAGGCGTCCCGACCTTCCACTACCGGGCCACCGTCGACCTCGGCCAGGCCCTGGCCCGGGCCGCCGGCCCGGCCGCCGCCGTCTTCGCCCAGACCATCGACTCGGAGATCGCGGCCCTGGGCGGCAACGCCTTCACCAAGCCGGTGTCTCTGCACATCGACACCTGGTCGGACGGATCGGGCCGCCTCATCGGAGCCCGGGTGACCCCGCCCGGGGCCGGGATCGGCACCGTGACGCTCTCGCTCGACCGGTTCGGTTCGGCCGTCGACGCCGCCAAGCCGGCCCGCTCCCGGGTGGTCGACATCGCCGCCATGATCCCCGGCGGCGAGCAGGAGGCGCTCAACGGCGGGGACTCCGATGGGGCCTGAAGGGGACGGTGAGGCGGTGACCGATCGGCCCCCGGCCGTTTCGATCGAGCACCTGACCAAGCGCTTGGGCAACGGCGTGACCGCAGTGGACGACCTCAGCTTGACCGTCGGGCCCGGCCAGGTCATGGGCCTGGTGGGCCCCAACGGTTCGGGAAAGACCCTCACCCTGAAGGTCCTGCTCGGGTTGGTGCGCCCGACGGGCGGTCGGGCCTCGATCTTCGGCCAGCCCGTCCGACCCGGCGCCCGGGTGCTGGGACGGGTCGGGGCCCTGGTGGGCGGGCCCGGGTTCGTGCCCTACCTGTCCGGGCGCCGGAACCTCGATCTGGCCTGCCGCCAGATGCGGCTCAGCGGGGGGAGGCCCGATCTCGAGGCCGCCGTCCTGGCCACCGGGTTGGGGGCCGACATCGACCGGCCGACGTCGGAGTACTCCCACGGCATGGGCTATCGGTTGGGACTGGCCCAGGCGTTGCTCGGGACACCCGACCTCCTGCTGCTCGACGAGCCCACCACCGGCATGGACCCGGCCCAGGTCATCGAGGTTCGCACCGCCATCGCCGAGCGGGTGGCCCTGGGTACCACGGTCGTGCTCTCCAGCCACCACCTGGCCGAGGTCGAGGAGGTCTGCACCCACGCCGCCGTCCTGCGCGGCGGCCGACTGGTGGCCTCGGGGCCGATGGAGCAGTTGGTCGGCGGAACGGACCGCGTCCGGTTGGAGGTGGACGACGCCGACCGGGCCGCCACCGTGCTGGAATCCCTTCCCGGGGTGTCGGGGGTCGAGCGCTCGGGGTCGGGGGCGGTGGTCGCCCAGGGTGACTCCCTGCGCGCCGTCGATCTGGTCGACCGCCTCGACGCGGTGGGCGTCACCGTCACCGCCCTCCGGCCCGGCAACTTCGAGGACACGTACCTGGACCTGTTCGAAGGCGGTAGGGACACGCCGTCGGCACCCTTCCCGACGCCTTGATCGCCATCGAGTGGTACAAGCAGTTTCGCCGGCGTCGCACCTACGTGACGCTCGGCGCCGTGGCCGGCTTCTCGGTGCTCCTCACCGTGGTCCTGGCCGCGGCCGGACCCGGTCAGGTGGAGTACGTCGGGGACGTGCCCCTGGTCATGGTGCCCCGGACCTCGGGCCTCAGCGTGGCCCTGATCGCCCTGTCGAGCACCATGAAATTCTTCCTCCCCCTGGCCGTGGCCCTCTTCGCCGGCGAGGCGGTGGCCGGCGAGGCCGGGTGGGGCAGCCTTCGCTACCTGATGGCCCGACCGGTGTCGCGGAGCCGGGTGCTGTGGTCCAAGGCGTCGGTGGCCGGCGGGCTCTCGGTGATCGCCGTCGTGGTGCTCACGGCGACGGCGGCCATCGCCGGCACGGTGGCCTTCGGTTGGCACGCGCTCCCCATCATCGACGGGGCCGCCTCCCGTCCCGGTCATACGGTGGGAGCCACCCTCCTGCCCGGCACCGTGCTCGGCGGCCTCGCCCTCTCCACCGTCTATGTGGCCGTGGGGATGACCAGCATCTTCGCCGTGGCCTTCTTCCTGTCCACCACCACCCGTCGCCCTCTGGTGGCGGTGGCCGGTGGCATCGGGCTGACCATCGTCTCCCGCGTCTTCAACGCCGACTATCTCCCCGGCGTGTCGGTGGTCAACCAGTACATGCCAAACAACGACATCGATCTGTGGAACTACCTCTTCGTCCGTCCGGTGTCGACCCAGGGGTTCCTCCACTTCGCCCTGGTGCAGGCGGCCTACGTGGTGGTCTTCATGGGCCTGGCCCAGTGGTGGTTCACCCGCAAGGACATCCTCGAGTGATCGTCATCGAGCTCATCAAGCAGCTCCGGCGGCCCCGGGCCTGGATCCTCCTCGGGGTGCTGGCCGCGGTGGGCGTGGTGGTGACGGTGATCATCGGCACCACCAGCGCGCCCACCCCCGAGCGCATCGGCGACTGGGGCTCGGTGATCCCCGAGTCGTCGGGCTTCACCATGGTGTTGATCGGGCTGAACTCCCTTCTCCTCTTCCTCATCCCCCTGGCCGTGGCGGTCTTCGCCGGGGAGTCGGTCGCCGGCGAGGCCTCGTTCGGTTCCCTCCGCAGCCTGCTGGCCCGCCCGGTCTCCCGACCCCGGGTGCTCGGTTGCAAGGCTCTGGTGGCCGCACTGTTCTCCATCGCCGCCGTGGCGGCCGTGGTGGTGGCCGGACTGGTCTCGGGGGTGGCGGCCTTCGGCTGGCACCCGCTGTCGGTGCTGGCCCTCCAGAGGAGCTCGGCGTTCTCCAGCGGGTTGTCCACGTTCCCCCCGGCCGGGGCCCTGGGGAGGATCGGCCTGGCCGTCGCCGTGGTGACCCTGGCCATGGCCTCCACCTTCGCCTTCGCCTTCCTCTGCTCGACTCTCACCGACCACCCCTTCAGTGCGATGGCCGGCGGGGTCCTCTTCGGGCTGGTGTCGCGGGCCCTCGACAACATCCCCGGCCTCCATGCCCTCGGGCCGTGGCTTCCCCCTCACCGACCGGAGCACCAACGTGTGGACCGGCCTGTTCGTGCAGCCCATGGACCTGAGCGGCCTGCCCCGACTGGCCCTGGTCCAAGCGGGGTACACCCTGGTGCTGCTGTCCGCCTCCGTCGCCCTCTTCCACCGGCGGGACATCCTGAGCTGACCGCATCGTCCCCCGACCCCAGCTACCGGTCCCTCACGCCAAGGCCGGGGGCCCGGTTCGACCACGGTCGCACCATCGATCGCCGGGCCGGGCGGTGGGAACCGATGCGGTGCCGGTGTCGGTGTCGACGACGCCGCCGCGGTACCTGGTCAGTCGGGCAGCCCCGCCAGAAAGCCCACGATGGCCTCGTTGACCGGTCCGGGGTGGGTCAGGTTGGCCGCGTGGGTCCCGCCCTCCACCGGCACCACGCCGCGGCAGCCCGACAGGCCCTCGGCCAGCGTCCGGGCCCGGTCCATGCTGATGGACTGGTCGGCCGTGCCGTGGACCACCAGGGCCGGGGCATCGATCTCCCCCAGGCGGTCGGTGATGTCGTCCCGGGTGATCAGGGTCCGGCCGGGCTCGGCGATGGCCGCGTGGGGCCGGGCCTTCCAACGGGCGATCCACGCCGGTTCGAGGCTGGGGTCCCCGATGATCAGACCGGCCACCACCTGGGCGATCTCGTCGGACGGGCCGGTGGCCACCCACTCGTCCAGCATCCCCTGGTAGAGCGGGACCACCGCGGGGTCCTCCGTCCCGGCCTGGGTGTCCAACAGGACCAGGGCCCGGACCCGTTCCGGCGCGGTGAGGGCGACTCGCAAGGAGACGAAGCCCCCCTGGGACATCCCGCCGACGACCGGCCGGTCGAGGCCGAGGTGGTCCAGGAGGGCGAGGCAGTCCGAGGCCAGGTCCCAGTAGGTGAAAGGCCGTCCGTCGCCGACCGTGTCACCGAAGCCACGGCTGTCCCAGGTGATGACCCGGTAGCTCGGGCGCAACGCCTCGACCTGGGGCTCGAACATGCACCGGTCCATCAGGAACCCGTGGGCCAGCACCACCGGAGGGCCGTCGCCCCCGGTGTCGTCGTACGCCACCGACACCCCGTTGACCGACACGCGCTCCATGAGCCTCCCTCCCGGTGGGCCGGCGACCGGACCGGACC
>DATCBL010000213.1:0-2463 GCA_036511875.1 Acidimicrobiales bacterium | reverse complement strand
CCCGTCGGGTCAGCCGTGGACGGCCGCGGCGGCCTGCAGCTCGAACCCCACCAGCTTGCCCAGGCGCTCGGCGATGGCCTCGGCCACCCCTTCGCCACTGGCCTCCACCATCACCCGGACCAGCGGCTCCGTGCCGCTCGGACGCAGCAGGACCCGACCGCCGTCCCCCAGCCGGGCCTCCTCCTCGGCCACCGCCGACCACACCGCTTCGGCCTCGCCCAACAGGTCGGCGTTGGGCACCGGGACGTTGACCAGCACCTGGGGCACCCGGGTCACCAGCCCGTCCAGCAGCCCGCCCAGGGGCTTCCCGGTCCGGGCCACCAGGTCGGCCAGGATGAGCCCGGTCAGCAGGCCGTCGCCGGTGGTGGCCAGTCGACGGAAGATGATGTGGCCGGACTGCTCCCCGCCGAGGGACAGCCCGTCCTTGTCCAACGCCGCCAGCACGTAGCGGTCCCCGACCGGGGTCTCCTTCACGATGATGCCCCGCTGCTCCATGGCCTGGCGGAACCCCAGATTGGTCATGACCGTGACCACCACGGTGTTGCCGGCCAGTTGGCCCCGATCGGCCAGCTCCAGGGCGAACAGGGCGATCAGTTCGTCGCCGTTGACCAGCGCGCCGTCGGCCCCGACGGCCAGCAGCCGGTCGGCGTCGCCGTCCAGGGCCAGGCCCAGGTCGGCCCGGTGCTCGACCACCGCGCCGGCCAGGGCGCCGGTGGCCGTGGAGCCGCATCCGGCATTGATGTTGGTGCCGTCGGGCTCGCACCCGATGGCCACCACCTCGGCCCCGAGCTCCCGGTAGAGGAGGGCGGCCAGCTCCGAGGCTGAGCCGTTGGCCGCGTCCACCACCAGCCGGAGCCCGTCGAGCCGGCGACCGTCCAGCAGCGCCACCAGGTGGTCGACGTAGGCCCGGCCCAGGCCGGGTTCGGCGGTCAGGCTCCCCACCCCGTGCCCCTCCAGGCGGCGAGGCCCCTTGACCGAGGAGTCGAGGATGCGATGGAGCTCCTCCTCGATGGCCGTCTCGGTCTCGGCGCCGAGCTTGGACCCGCCGGCGGCGAACAGCTTGATGCCGTTGTCGGCGAACGGGTTGTGGGAGGCCGAGATGACCACCGAGGGCACGTCCCGCTCGGCCGAGAGCCAGGCCAGGGCCGGCGTCGGCAGCACGCCGACGTCGACCACGTCGGCTCCCTCGCTGGTCAGGCCGGCGGACAGGGCCGCCTGGAGCAGGGGGCCGGAACGCCGGGTGTCCCGGCCGATCAGGAAGGTGGCCGCCGAGATGGTCCTGGCCACGGCCCGCCCGAGGGCCAGCGTGAACTCCGGGGTCAGCTCGGCGTTGGCGACCCCTCGGACCCCGTCGGTGCCGAACCGGGGCGTGAGCACCCGGCTACCGCTTGGAGTACTGGGGAGCCTTGCGGGCCTTCTTCAGGCCGTACTTCTTCGACTCCTTCTCGCGGGCGTCACGAGTGAGGAATCCCGCCTTCTTCAACGCGGCCCGCAGCTCGGGGTCGAGTTGGCACAGGGCCCGGGCGATGCCCAGGCGGAACGCTCCGGCCTGGCCCGACACGCCCCCGCCGTCGATGGTGACGTCGATGTCCCACGACTCGGTGGTCTCGGTCAGCCGGAGGGGCTCGGTGACGATCATCCGGTGGGTCGCCGAGGTGAAGAAGTCCTCGAACTTCTGCCCGTTGACGGTGATGGCTCCCTGGCCCGGACGGATCCGGACCCGCGCCACCGCCCGCTTTCGGCGTCCGGTGGTCTGACAGATGGGGGCGGCGTTGGCCACAGCGTGTTCCTCGCGTTCTTCGGTGCTTGGCGTTCTTCGGTGCTTGGCGTTCTTCGGTGCTTATGTTCTGGGCGTTCGTTCGTCGACGGTTCGGGGGCTCAGCTCGGGCCGGGTGGCCTCGAGGCCTAGGCGCCGCTCCGGGCCGAGGCCGTCCGGCGGGCCGCCGGGAGCTCCAGCGGCTCGGGGGACTGGGCGGCGTGGGGGTGCTCGGGGCCCTTGTAGACCTTCAACTTGGTGGCCATCTGGCGGCCCAGCCGGTTCTTCGGCAGCATGCCCACGATGGCGTTGCGCACCACGTCGTCGGAGCGGTGGATCATCAGGTCGCTGTAGCTGGTGGCGGTGAGCCCGCCCGGATAGCCGCTGTGGCGGTAGGCCATCTTGGCGTCGGCCTTGCCCGAGGTCAGCACCACCTTGTCGGTGTTGACCACCACGACGTGGTCGCCCATGTCGGTGTTGGGGGCGAAGGTGGGTTTGTGCTTGCCCCGCAGGACCGAGGCCACCTCGGTGGCCAGGCGCCCGAGCACCAGGCCGTCGGCGTCGACGATGTGCCAGGCGCGGGTGATGTCAGCGGGTTTGGGTGAGAACGTGCGCACGAGGTTTCCTTGTCCGGTGGTGCCGGGTAGTGAGGCACCGGGCGAAGCGCCGGTGGTTGCCGATTCGGATCGCCCCGCAGGGGCGCTCCC
>DATCBL010000212.1:0-3053 GCA_036511875.1 Acidimicrobiales bacterium | reverse complement strand
CACCAACCACCTGCCGGACCGCATGCAGGTCCGGAACCCGGCGACCAAGGTGGCCAAGCTGGGCAAGGTGCTGGCCGCGTCGGGGCCCGAGGAGGCCTATCTGTCACTGGTCTCCTACTGGGACCATGCCGAGTCGATGGTGGTGGGCGCGGGGCCGTCGGCCTCGATGTCGTCGCGGCCCACCGAGTGGCCGGCGCTCTCGGGCATCACCGAGCAGATGTTGTGGCTCGATCTGGTCGGCTACCTCCCCGATGACATCCTCACCAAGCTCGACCGGGCCGCCATGGCCACGTCGCTCGAGACCCGTGTCCCGTTCCTCGACCGCTCGGTGCTCGAGCTGGCCTGGCGGTTGCCCATGACGGTGAAGCTGCACGGCGGCACGACCAAATGGCTGCTCCGACAGGTGCTCTACCGCCATGTGCCGGCGGAGCTCGTGGAACGACCGAAGATGGGCTTCGGTTTCCCCATCGGCCCGTTGCTCCTCGGCCCGCTCAAGCCGTGGGCCGAGGAGCTGCTGGCCGAGAAGCGGTTGGCGAACCAGGGGTTGCTCGATCCCGTCCCGATCCGGCGGGCCTGGCATCAGCACGTGCAGGGTCGACGCGACCTGGCCCACGAGCTCTGGGCCGTCCTGGCCCTCCAGGCGTGGCTGGAGCGATGGATGCCGGGACTCGGGCGGTAGTCGGGACGTCCGTCCGGAAGACGTCCCCGGTGTAGTTTGGTGCCCCCGACGAGCGCGTGACACCGGAGTCTCGGTCGCCCGGGCCGATCGCCCGAGCGGGTGGGAGGGGACGATGCTACCGATGGGTTCGACGTCGAGTGCTGTGGGCCGGACCGACTCGGATCGACCCCGGGGCTGCCGGTTGGTCACCACCTCGCTGACGGCGCGGCTGCTGTTGGCCAACCAACTCCGTCGCCTGGGCGATATCCGGTGGACGGTGGTGGCCGGTGACGCCTACGACGATCCCCCCGACGGGGTGGCCGTGCAGGTGGTCCCCATGCGCCGGGAGTTCTCCCTCTCCGACTTCCGCTCCTTCGTCGGCCTGTGGCGCTACCTGCGCCGCCAGCGATTCTCGTTCGTGCAGACCCACACCCCCAAGGCGTCGTTCCTGGGCCTCCCGGCGGCCCGCCTGGCCGGCACCCCGAGCATCTACACCATCCACGGAGCGCTCTATTTCCGGGGCAACGGCGCCCGGGCCAACGTGCTCGGTTGGTGCTTCGAGCGCTGGTGCTGCACGTGGGCCAACCGCGTGCTGGTCCAAAGCCGCGAGGACGAAGAGGTGTTGCCCAGGGTGGGGATCTGCTCCCGGGGCAAATTGGGCTATGTGGGCAACGGCATCGTCATGGATCGATTCCTGGCCCCGGTCGAGCCGGCCCTGCGCTCCGAGCGCCTGATCGTGGTGATGGTGAGTCGGCTGGTGCGGGAGAAGGGGTGCGCGGATTTCCTGGCCCTGGCCGAGGCGCTGTCCGGACAGGCTGACTTCGTGCACGTCGGGCCGACCGAACACGACCAGAGCGACGCCCTTTCCGACCAGGAGGTGGCGGCGGCGGCCGAAGCCGGCACCGTCGAGTTCGTCGGCGCCGTCCCCGACGTACGTCCCTACCTGGCGTCCGCCACCATCGTGGTGCTCCCCTCGTACCGGGAGGGCATCCCGCGGGCCGTGATGGAGGCGTCGGCCATGGGCCGCCCGGTGGCGGCCTACGACATCCGGGGGGTGCGTGAGGTGGTGGATCCGGGACTGGGCCTTCTGGTCCCCCGCGGGGACCTCTCGGCGCTGACCGCCCTGGTCGGAGGGCTGCTGAAGGATCCCGAACGGTGCGCCGAGCTCGGGGACCGCGGCCGCCGGTGGGTGGTGGAGCGGTTCTCCGAGGACGATGTGATCGACCGGCTCGACGCCACCTATGTGGCCATGGCCGCGGGGGCAACGTGACCGGGGGGGCGGGGCGTTGGGTCGCACACGGGTCCTGACCATCGCCGACCGCCTCGGGGCGATGGGCGGGGCCGAGATCGCCCAGCTGAGCGTGGTGGAAGGGTTGGCCGCCGCCGGTTGGACCGTCGATCTGCTCTATGTGACCAAGGGGGACCTGTGGCCCCGTTGGGACGCCCTGGCCGCCAGCACCCGGGCCGTCCGGTCCTCCCAGCTGCGGCGGGAGGCGCCCCTCGGGAGCGCCTGGGGGTCCGTGGGTGCGTTCGCCGACCTGATGCGCACGGCGGCCGACGTGGTCTATCTGCACAACCCCGGGGACCTGCCGGTGGCCCTGACCGCGGCCCGACTGAAGCGGGTCCCGGTCGTGCTCCACCTCCACCTCCCGCCCCCGTACCACCAGCCGGCCTGGCTGAATCGCCTGATCGCCCGGGCCGACGCCGTCATCGCCCCCTCGGCCGACGCCGCCCGGCGGTGGATCCAGGTGGCCGGGCTGGCCGACCACCGGGTGAGGGTCATCCCCACCGGCGTCGACACCGGGCGCTTCGTCCCGCTCACCGACGCCGAGCGCGGCGGGCAGCGCCGTGCCCTCGGACTCGATCCTGGCGCCCCGGTCCTCCTCTACGCCGGGCGGCTGAACCCGACCAAGGGGCTGTCGGTCCTGCTGGAATCGGTGCGCAAGATGGAGGAGCCCGTCAAACTGGTGGTGTGCGGGTCCGGGGTGGACGCGGCCTATGCCGACGGGCTGCACCGGGAGTCCCAAGGCCTGGACGTGACCTGGCTCGACCGGCGGGTCGAGGTGGCGCCCCTCATGGCCGCCGCCGACCTGCTGGTGCTGCCCAGCCAGGTACCCGAGACCCAGGGCATGGTGGTGAGTGAGGCCATGGCCTGCGGCACCCCGGCGGTGGCCACCTCGGTCGGCGGGCTCCCCGAGACCCTGTCCGGCTTTCCCGACCATCTCGTACCCCCCGGGGACGCTCGGGCGCTGGCCGGAGTGGTCGACCAGGTGATCGGGTGGCGGCGGCACACGCCGTCTCTGGGGTCCGACTCCCGGCAATGGGTGCTGGACCACCTCGACCTGGACCGCACCGTCGGCGAGGTGTCTACCCTGCTGGGCGGCCGGGATCGGTA
>DATCBL010000211.1:0-2408 GCA_036511875.1 Acidimicrobiales bacterium | reverse complement strand
AGGTCGAGGGTGACGAGAAGGAGAAGGTGGAGTCGGCCCTCACCTCGCTCAAGGAGGCCCTGTCGGGCTCGGACGTGGAGGCCATCAAGACCGCCACCGAGACGTTGCTCACCGCCAGCCAGTCGTTCAGCCAGCGCCTCTACGAGGAGGCGTCTCGGGCCGACGCCGCGGCGCCGGGCGGACAGGTCCCGGCCGACGAGACCTCCGATGACGAGGTCGTGGACGCCGAGATCGTCGACGACAAGAGCTGATCGTCCATGACCGGCAGCGACGAGTCAGGTCATGACCACGATGCGGGGGATGAGGATGCCGGCCCGGGCCCCGGGTCCGGCCCGCCCGATGACGCCGACGGCGCCGGGCCGGGCCCGGACTACGAGGCCCACGGCGGTGCCCCCGAGGGCAGCGAGAGCGACGAGGTGGCCGACGCCGAGATCCTCGACGCCGCCGACGTGAGCGCGGCGGTGGACGACGTGTTCGCCGACGACGATCCCCTGGCCCTGGCCCTCAACCAGCGCGACGAGTACCTCGACTCCCTGCGCCGTCTGCAGGCCGAGTTCGAGAACTACAAGAAGCGGGTGGTCAAGCAGCAGGCCGATCAGGTGGCCCGGGCGGCGGTGTCCCTGGTGGAGAAGGTGCTGCCCGTGCTGGACACCCTCGATCTGGCCACCCAGCACCTGGGGGACGCCGAGTCGGCCGACGGGCGCGCCCTCCTGGCCGTGACCAGCCAGCTCCACGACGTGCTGGCCAAGGAAGGGCTCGAGCGCATCGATCCCCTGGGCGAGCAGTTCGATCCCACCGCCCACGAGGCGGTGGGCCACCTGCCGGCCGAGGAGGCGCCCACCGGCGTCGACCCCGGTGACCGGGAAGGCGGCGCGGGCGGGGCCCTCCCGGCCAGCTCCGAGCCGGTGGTGGGCCAGGTCATGCGGCCCGGCTACCGCTGGCGGGGGGCGGTGGTCCGTCCGGCCATGGTGATGGTGCGGGGCTAGCAGCGAGACGAAGGCAAGAAGGGACCGGGTAGACACCGAGTGGCGCCGCAACGCGAATGGTTCGAGAAGGACTACTACAAGACCCTGGGTGTGTCCTCCACGGCCACGCCCAAGGAGATCACCAGCGCCTACCGGAAGCTGGCCAAACAGCACCATCCCGACACCAACCCGGGCCACGAGGAGACCTTCAAGGAGATCTCCGCGGCCTACGACGTGCTCGGTGACGCCGACCAGCGCAAGGAGTACGACGAGGTCCGCACCATGGGTCCGGCGGCCGGCGTGGGCGGGTTCCCCGGCGGCTTCCCCGGTGGGGGGAGCTACCGGGTCGAGGACATGGGCGACCTCGGGGACATCTTCGGCGGCCTGTTCGGCCGGGGCCGGCGGGGTGGCGGATCGAGCGGCCCCCAGCGGGGCAGCGACGTCGAGACCGAGCTGCACCTGTCCTTCGAGGACGCCGTGTCCGGGGTCACCACCTCGGTCAACCTGACCACCGATGTCCGGTGCCACACCTGTGGCGGGAGCGGGGCCGCGCCTGGCACCCACCCGGTGACCTGCCCGCGCTGCGGGGGCACGGGCACCCTCCAGGACAACCAGGGGCTGTTCTCCCTCAGCCAGATCTGCCCGCAGTGCGGAGGACGGGGCACCGTGGTCACCACGCCCTGCCCCACCTGTTCGGGGACCGGCGTGGAGCACCGCAACCGTTCGGTGAAGGTGCGGATCCCCCCCGGGGTGGAGGACGGGCAGCGGATCCGGGTGAAGGGCCGCGGCGCGGCCGGCCGGGGCAACGCCCCCAGCGGGGACCTCTACGTGGTGGTCCGGGTGGACCGGCACGGCGTGTTCGGCCGACGGGGACGCAACCTGACCCTGACGGTGCCCGTCTCCTACCCCGAGGCCACCTTGGGCACCACCCTGACCGTGCCCACCCTGACCGACCCGGTCACCCTGCGGGTGCCGCCGGGCACGCCGTCGGGCCGCACCTTCCGAGTCAAGGGCCGGGGCGTCCCGGCCGGGAAGAAGGGCTCCGCCGGCGACCTGCTGGTCACGGTGGCGGTGGAGGTCCCCGAGAAGCTGACCGACGAGCAGCGCGCCGCGGTGGAGGCACTGGCCACGGTGGTCGAGCCTCCGGCGCGCGACGCCATGGGGGTGTGAGATGACCGACGATCGCCAGACCCGGGCCGTCTACGTGATCTCGGTGGCCGCCGAGCTGACCGGGGTGCACCCCCAGACCCTCCGCGCCTACGAGCGCAAGGGCCTGCTCGACCCGAGCCGGACCCGGGGCGGGAGCCGCCGGTTCAGCGAAGAGGACCTCGAGCGGCTCCGGCACATCCAGAGCCTGACCAACGCCGGCCTCAACCTGGAGGGGGTGCGCCGGGTGATGGAGCTCGAGGCCGAGGTGGCGGCGCTCCGCCACCAGTTGGAGGT
>DATCBL010000210.1:0-4851 GCA_036511875.1 Acidimicrobiales bacterium | reverse complement strand
ACCGTGGGCAGGAGCTCGAAGGGCGGGTCGGGCGAGGGGAGCGGGGCCCATGACGAGGCTCCGGTGTGCAGGCAGACCACGGTGTCGGTGTCCTGGCAGGCATCGAAGAACGGATCCCAGTGGGCGCTGAAGATGGACGGGTAGCCGAGCTGGGCCGGGAACTCGGGGAAGCTGACCGCCTTGAAGCCCCGGGCGGCGTTGCCCCGCACCTCCTCGGCGGCCAGGTCGGGATCGGACAGCCAGGGGAGCTGGAGGGGGATGATCCGCTCCGGGTGGGTTCCGGCCCAGACCTCGTGGTGCCAGGAGTTCCAGGCCCGGGTGCAGGCCAGGCCGAGCTCGGGATCGTCGGCCCGCGAGAACACCGCGCCGCAGAACCCGGCCACCAGGGAGGGGAAGCAGAGCGAGGCCCAGATCCCGGCGATGTCCATGTCGGTGACGCGGGCCTCGATGTCGAAGCAGCCCGGACGCATCTCGTCGAAGCGGGCCGGCTCCATGCTCCACTCGGCCCGGGGCCGCCCCACCACCGCGTTGAGCCCGATGTTGGGGTAGGTGCGGCCCTCGAACCGCCACGACTGGGCACCGTCGTCGTCCTCGTGGACGGCCGGGGCCCGGTCGACCAGGGGTCCGGGCATCCGACCCACGAAGAGATCTGGCGGCTCGATCAGGTGGTCGTCGACCGAGATCACCGCGGCCACCATCGGTCGGGGATCGGGGTCCGGAAGCAGGGTGCTCGCCACGCCGGCTGACGCTAGCGTCGAAGGAACCCCGATGCCGGGGCCGACCCGGGGGAGGTCCCTGATGACGACAGTGACAGAGGCCAGGACCGTCGAGCTGGCCATCGGCGCCTCCTTGGTGGCCGGGGAGGACGGCACCTATCCGGTGACCAATCCGGCCCACCCCGACCAGGTGGTGCTGGCCGCCCCGGCCGCCTCCGCCGGGCAGCTCGACGCCGCGGTGGCCGCCGCCCGCGCCGCCCAGCCGTCCTGGGCGGCCCTCGGATTCGCGGCCCGGCTGGCCGCCCTCGGCTCGGCCTGCGACCAGGCCCAGGCATCGATCGATCTCGACGCCACCTCGGCCCTGCTGACCCGGGAGCACGGCAAGGTGTTGGTGGAGTCGCTGTTCGACCTGGCCACCACGGCCGGCATGGTCGGGGCCCTGGCCCCGTTGGCCGAGGAGTCCCTCCGGCCCCGCGAGGTCGGCGGCTCGGTCATCGAGGCCGTCCCCCACGGCGTGGTGGCGGCGATCCTGCCCTTCAACTGGCCGGCGGCGGTCATGGGCAACAAGGTGCTGCCCGCCCTGCTGACCGGCAACACCGTGGTGGTCAAAGCCCCGCCCACCTGCCCGGGGGCCGTGCTGTCCCTGGCCGGCGCCGTCGCCTCGTTCCTGCCCCCCGGCGTGGTGAACACGCTGAACGGTCCGTCGGCGGCGCTGGGGGCGGCCCTCGTGGGTCATCCGGACGTCGACATGGTCTCGTTCACCGGCGGGGTCACGGCAGGCCGGGCAGTGCTGGCCGCCTGCGCCCCCCACCTGCGACCGGCCGTCCTCGAGCTCGGGGGGAACGACGCCGCCATCGTGGCGCCGGACCTCGAGCCCACCGAGGAGCTGGCCGCCCGGTTGGTCGAGGCGGCCTTCGCCACCTCGGGACAGGTGTGCATGGCCGTCAAGCGCCTCTACGTCCCGGCCGCCCGGCGAGCCGAGTGGCGGGACGCCCTGGTCGCCGCGGTGGCCCGTGCTGTGGTCGGGGACGGTCTGGACGACGGGGTCACCATGGGCCCGGTCCACACCGAGGCGGCCCGTGACCGGGTCGAGGACCTGATCGCCCTGGCCGCCATCGGGGCCGCCGAAGTCGTCCGCCCGGCCACCGTCATCGACTCCGGCCACGGCTGGCGGGTCTCGCCGGCCCTGGTCATCGATCCCGACCCGGCCACCCCCCTGGTCCGCGAGGAGCAGTTCGCCCCGGCCCTGCCCGTCCTGACCTACGCCGACCTGGACGACGCGGTGGCCGCGGCCAACGACACCGGCTTCGGGCTCTCCGCCTCGGTGTGGAGCGGCGATCTCGATCTGGCCGACTCGGTGGCCGAGCGGTTGGCCGCCGGCACGGTCTGGGTCAACGCCCACGGGATGGGGGCCATGGACCACCTCGCCCCCATGGGGGGATGGGGCCAGTCGGGCCTGGGCCTCGAGCTCGGGGTGGAGGGGATGGCCGCCCTGACCCGGCCGAGGGTGCTGCGGAGGGGACCACGATGATGGACCTGGTGATCCGCGGCGGACTGGTCGTCGACGGTACCGGAGCCCCGGGCCGACGGGCCGATGTGGGCGTGCGCGCAGGACGGGTCGCCGCGGTGGGGGCGGTGACCGAGGGGGCCACCCGCGAGATCGACGCCGACGGGTGCATCGTGGCCCCGGGCTTCGTGGACCTGCACACCCACTACGACGCCCAGCTGTCCTGGGATCCCAGCGCCAGCCCCTCGCCCCTTCACGGGGTCACCACGGTCTTCGGCGGGAACTGCGGGTTCTCCCTGGCCCCGGCCGGGCCCGAGCACGCCGACTACCTGGCCCGCATGATGGCCCGGGTGGAGGGCATGCCCCTGGCCGCCCTCGAGGCCGGGCTGGACTGGTCCTGGCGGTCGTTCGGCGACTGGCTGGGCCGCCTCGACGGCCAGGTCGGCGTGAACGCCGGATTCCTGGTCGGGCACTCCACGCTGCGCCGGTCGGTGATGGGCGCCGACGCGGTGGGCCACGCGGCCACCGAGGAGCAGCTGGTCCTCATGGAGGCGGCCCTGCACCGGGCCCTGGCCGAGGGGGCGATGGGCTTCTCCACGTCGCAGGCCCCGACCCACAACGACGGCGACGGCCAGCCCGTCCCGTCGAGGTCGGCCGGGACCGGCGAGCTCGAGCGGTTGGCCGCCGCGGTGTCCGATCATCCCGGGACCAGCGTCGAGATGATCGTGCCCGGCTGCCTCAACGGCTTCAGCGACGACGAGGTCGACCTCCTGACCCGCATCTCGCTGCTCTCCGGGCGGCCGGTCAACTGGAACGTGCTGGCCGTCACCGCCTCCAACCCCGACGGCACGGCCCACCAGCTCGACGCCTCGTCGGCGGCGACGCGGGCCGGGGCGCGGGTGGTGGCCCTCACCCTGCCCCACACCATGTCGTTGCGCCTCTCGTTCGAGCACGGGGCCATCCTGGACGGGCTCCCCGGATGGCGGGAGTTCTTCGCCACGTCGGTGGACGAGCGCATCCGGGCCCTGTCCGATCCCGCCGTGCGCCGGGCCATGGACGAGCGGGCCCAGTCCGAGGAGGCCGGCGTGCTGCGCTTCCTGGCCGGGTGGGCCCGCCTGGTCATCGCCGAGACCTTCGACCCCGGGCAACAGAAACTGGAGGGACGGACGGTGGGCGATGTGGCCGCCGAGTGGGGGATGGACCCCTGGGACGCCATGTGCCGGGTCATGGTGGCCGACCGGCTGCGCACCGGGTTCTCCGTGCCCATCCCGGAGTCGGATGACGACTGGCGGGCCCGCGCCGAGGTGTGGCGCGACCCCCGGGCGGTGGTGGGGGGCTCGGACGCCGGTGCCCATCTCGACACCATGTGCGGCGCCGTCTACTCCACCTCGCTGCTCGGCGACGGGGTGCGCAAGCGCCAGCTGCTGTCGGTGGAAGAGGCGGTCCGCCTGCTGACCGACGTGCCCGCCCGCCTCTACGGGCTGGTCGACCGCGGGCGGGTGACCGAGGGATGGTGGGCCGACCTGGTGGTGTTCGACCCCGACCGGATCGGGCCGGAGGCCATGCGCACCCGCGACGACCTCCCGGGCGGGGCCAGCCGGCTGTACGCCGGCGCCACCGGCATCGAGCACGTCCTGGTCAACGGGACCGAGGTGGTCACGGGCGACCGGCTCACCGGGGCCCTGCCCGGAACTGTCCTGCGCTCGGGCACCGACACCCGGACCGCCGGTCTGGCCCCAGTCGACTGACCTCCGGGTCCGTCCGGGGCGGTTTGTTCGGAATTTCCGACCCGGTTGTCGATCCGGCCGTCTCCCGTTCGACGTAGCAGTGTGAGGTGGGGAGGTCCCCCGCCCACCCGACAAGGAGTCACCATGCCGCGCTACCTCTCAATGATCCGCGTCGACGAGCGGAATGTCCCCGCCGAAGGGCCGAGCCCCGAGCTCGAGAAGCGCATGGGCGCGCTGTTCGAGGAGATCACCAAGGCCGGGGTCATGCTGGACACCGCCGGGCTCACCCCGACCTCCCAGGGGACCAGGGTCACCTGGTCGGGCGGGAAGCTCAGCTACACCGACGGGCCCTTCACCGAGACCAAGGAGGTCGTGGGCGGCTACGCCATCCTCCAGGCCAAGGACAAGGCCGAGGCCCTCGAGTGGACCAAGCGGTTCCTCCAGTGCCACGACGACTTCTGGACGGTCACCGCCGAGATTCGGGAGATCGCCGGGCCGTAGGCGCCGCCGTGCTTGCCCGGCGGCCGGTGCGGCTGGTCTGATGGATGCGGTGACGGCATCCAGGGAGTCCGAGGCAGTCGATGCGGTGGTCCGTATGGAGTACGGCCGGGTGGTCGCCGGCGTGGCCCACATCGTCCGCGACGTGGGCATCGCCGAGGAGCTGGTGCAAGACGCGCTGGTGGCGGCGCTGGTGCAGTGGCCGGAGTCGGGTATCCCGGACAATCCCGGAGCCTGGCTCATGGCCACGGCCAAGCACCGCGCCATCGATCTGGTGCGCCGCCGGGACACCTACGCGCGCAAGCTGGCCGAGGTCGGGCGGACCCTGGAGGACGTGTCGGCGCCCGAGCCCGGGGACGCCGACGACATCGACGACGATCTCCTGCGGCTGATCTTCACCGCC
>DATCBL010000209.1:0-3111 GCA_036511875.1 Acidimicrobiales bacterium | reverse complement strand
GACCGATCCCTGGTCCTGCTGGCCGAGTCGGCCCATCAGGCCAACGCCTCCTCCTCGTCCCTGCTCCAGCAGCGGGCCTACCTCCAGCTGCGCCAGGCCCTCCCCATCGCCGCCCAGGCCGCCTATCACGACGGTCAGTGGCAGGCGCTCATGACCACGGTGGCCGAGAGCAACCGCGTGCCCGAGACCACCCTGGTCGGTGCGTTGAAGGCCCAGTGCCAACAGGCGGACGCCTCGGTCTTCGGCCAATCGCCGCCACCGTCCCTGATCCCTCCGCCGGCCCCGATCTCCTCGTCGCCGTGAGCCGGCGTGGACGGCCAGGACATCCGGGGCCGATGCGACCGGCGACCGGTGGGTCGGGAGGGCGCGACGGATCAGGGTCCGCCGACGCCGCTGGCCATCGACGATGAGGGCGCGGTCGTGGTCGTCGAGCTGGCGGGGGCCAACGTGCTGCCGGCCATCTGCAACCGCCCCACCCTGATCACCTCGGGCAGGACCCGTGCGTCGAGCCACTGCCCGGCCGCCGCGGTCGGGACGATGTGCATGCCGTCACCGTCCCGGATCTGGACCCCGTCGAGCGTCTCCTGGTAGACACCGCCCGGGCAGAGTTGGGCCCCGAAGTCGTCCAGCTCCACCGTGGCCGGGTGCTCGGCTGCCACCTGGCGGACGATGGCGTTGTAGGCGTCGAGCCGGGCCGCGGTGTCCTCCGGCCAGACCTGACCGTTGTCCTGCTCGATGGGCTCGAAGCAGGGAGAGGTCATCAGGACCATCACGGCCCCGGACGAGGTCCCGACCTGCACCGCCTGCTCCAGCGACTGCTTGAGCGCGGCGTCGAAGGCGGGCTGGCCGATGTGGAGCCAGTGCCCGTCAATGAGCCGGTCCGACACCTCCCATCGACCGGCCAGCACCACCACCACGTTGGGGTGGAACTGGTCGAGATCACCCTTCCACTGGGCCGGCCACTGCTCGCTGGCGGGCACGTCGGTGCTGCACTGGGGCACCTCTTGATGGGCCACCCCGTAGAAGAGGTACTGGCTGCTGCGCAGGAGCCCGCATCCGATGATGGCCCCGTTGTCGATGTCGACGTCGTAGCTGCTCTGGGGCTGGCTGGCCTGCATGGCGAAACCGAGGCGCCAGGCCACCGAGTCCCCGAACACCAGGACCTTGACCGGCGGTCCGACGTACGCGGCGCCCTGGACCCTCACCGGGCCGGCGGCCTCGGCGACGCTGGGGATCGTTGCCGCCACCGTCACCGCCACCACCCCGACGAAGGCGGTGGCGGTCAGCAACCAGGCCCGCCATTCGGTGAAGGTCCGGGTCCTCCTCCGGCGGATGGGCTCCTCCACCAGGTAGTAGGAGCCGGTGGCCACGACCAGGGTGATGGCCATGCGGACGGCGAGCAGCGGATAGCCAGCCAGGTGAAGGCGCTCGGCGCTGAACAGCGCGAAGAGGGGGACGTGCCACAGATAGGTGCCGTAGGAGATCTTCCCCACGTAGCGGAAGACCGGGTTCCCGAGCGAGCGGGAGAGCGAGGCCCCCTGGGTGGTGACCACGCAGAGGATGACCAGGGCCACCCCGACGGCGAAGAGGAAGTAACCGCCCTCGAACAGGAAGGAGCCGGGGCCGGTCACCCGCAAACAGAGCAGCACGGCGGCCAGGGCGGCCGACCACCCGGCCACCTGCAGGATCGTCCGCACCGGTCCGGGGGTGATCTCCCAGGCGGTGATGGGCCTGACGCCGGGGCCGCGCCGGCGGTGCAGGTCCCTTCGGTGGGGCCGGGGCGGGAACACGCCGGCGGTCCCGGCCGCCGGGTGGGCCCTCCCCACCCGCGACCGGTCGGGCATGTCCATCGGCGCGGGGGCCGGGGCCAGCGACGTCCGGTGCTGGGCCCACATGGCCATGGCGATGGCCAGGGCCGCCCCGACCAGGATGTCCTGGCTGCGAGTGTCGGTTCCCTCGTAGAGGCGCATCACCGAGGCCCCGCCCTGGAAGGAGAGGCGCATGTCGACGGCGGAGGCGATGGCCCCGCCGACCGCCACGGCCAGCACCGGCCAGAGACGGCGGGAGGGGCGGAGCTTCCGTCCCAGATGCAAGAGCACCAGGACCACCGGTGGCCAGACGATGTAGAACTGCTCCTCGATGGCGAGGGTCCACATGTGCTGGAGTGGCGAAGGCTGGGCGGTGACGGCGAAGTAGTTTCCACCCGCCACGATGAAGTGCCAGTTGGCCACGTAGAACAGCGTGGAGAGCGAGTCGAGGCGCAGTCCGGCGAACTCCCCGGGGCCCGAGAAGACCTTCACGAAGAGGGCCACGCCGACCAGCATGACCAGGAGGGCGGGCAGCAGTCGGCGGGCCCGGCGGGCCCAGAACTGGCCCAGCTTGATGGTCACGCTCCGGGTCCACTCCCCGAGCAGCAGCGAGGTGATCAGGAACCCGGACAGGACGAAGAACACGTCGACGCCCAGAAAGCCGCCGGCGGCCACCGGGGCGCCCCCGTGGTAGAGCATGACGCCCAGCACCGCCACGGCCCGCAAGCCGTCCAGGGCCGGGACGTAGCTGAACACGATGGGACGGCCCCGGCCCGCGCCGTTGTCCAGAGGTGACCTTCGGGCCCGCTTGGGGACCGTGTGGATACCAGAGCTCATCGGATTGCCTGCCTCCACGCACGCCTGTCCGGTGCGGCCTGGCCCCGGGGCCCGGCACCGTCCACTCCATGATCGCAGGTCTTGGGGGGTTTACGCACGCGATCGGCGACAAAAATCCCCGTCGCCGTCACCCCCCACCGGGTTCCGACCCAGGTCACGGGCGGGGACCCCCGTCCCCGAGACGGTGGGGTCCGCACCGGATTCCGGCCCGGTCGGCCTGCGAGCCGACCGGGGTCACACGGTCGGGCTGTACCCGGCCGGCAGGTTGATGGTCTTCTTCTCGAGGAAGAGCTCCAGCCCGTCTTCGCCGAACTCGCGCCCGACGCCGGATGCCTTGTAGCCGCCGAACGGGGAGGAGAAGTCGATGGGGATCGACGAGTTGACCATGTAGGTGCCGGTCCTCACCTGGCGGGCCACCGACAGGCCGCGATCGTTGTCACCGGTGAACACCCCACCGCACAAGCCG
>DATCBL010000208.1:0-3628 GCA_036511875.1 Acidimicrobiales bacterium | reverse complement strand
GCGCAGCTGTCGAAGCTCCTCGGGTGACAGACCCACCAGGTCGCACCAGACCTCGTGGTTGTCGGCCCCGAGCAGCGGTGCGCCGGTGGGGACCGGCGCCGGCCGCCCCACGAAGCGGGGAAACGGGGCCTGCTGGCGGATGGTGCCCACCACCGGGTCCTCGACCGGGACCAGATCACCCCGGGCAGCCATGTGGGGGTCGGAGAAGATGTCGGCGGCGCTGTAGGCGGTGCCCACCGGGACGTCGTAGGCGATGCACACCGCTTCGATGTCGGCGGCATTGCGGGTGCCGGTCCACTCGGCCACCACCCCGTTGATCTCGTCGGCGTGCTCGGACCGGTCGGCCAGGGTGGCATAGCGCGGGTCGGCCAGCAGGTCCTCCCGGCCCATGGCCCGGCACAGCCGGCCGAAGTTGGCGTCCGAGCCGCCCACGATGCAGATGTAGGCGCCGTCGGCGGTGGGGTAGTTGTCCAGGGGGGCGGAGTTCCTGAGCCGGTTGCCCTCCCGGCCCCGGACCGTCCCCAGGCGGTCATAGCCGGCCAGGGTCCACTCCAGCACCCGCAACACCGCGCCGTACAGCGGGGCGTCGATGACCGCTCCCGGCCCGGGGCCGGCGTCGGGACGGTCCCGGTCGCGCCCGTAGAGCCCGGCCACCGCGGCCATGGCCGCGAACACACCGGTCAGGTAGTCGGAGATGGTCACGCCGGGACGCACCGGGGGCCTGTCGGGCTCCCCGGTGAGGTGGAGGAGGCCGCCATAGGCGATGCCCAGGCGGTCGAGGCCCGGCCGGGGCGAGTAGGGACCGTCCTGACCGAACACGCTGATCCGCACGTAGACCAGCCGGCGGTCGAGGTCGTCGGGCCCGATCCCCCACTTCTCCATGGTGCCGGGCCGGAAGTTCTCGCACAGCACGTCGGCGTGGGCCGCCAGCCGCCGGAACAGCGCCTGGCCGTCCGGGGTGCGGAGGTCGCAGGTGGCCCCCCGCCGGCCCCGGCCCTCGACCGACCAGAACAGCGAGTAGGGCGGGTCGTCGTCGGTCTCGACGAACGGGCCGATGGAGCGCATGAAGTCCCCGGTGCCCGGCAGTTCGACCTTGATCACGTCGGCGCCCAGCTCACCGAGGAGCCCGGCGCAGAACGGGGCCGAGATGCGGGTCCCCACGTCGAGGACCCGCAGTCCCCGCAACGGACCCTCGGGCCCGCCCCCGGGGGGACCGGGGCTCAAGCGCCCGACCGGTCGCCCCGGTCGCGGTCGGCGAAGACTTCCTTCATCGATCCCTTGGCCTTGCGCTCGTCGAGGGCCTGGGCCGCGGTGGCCGTGTTGTGCATCCAGTGGTGGGCCATGAAGTGGTACTTCCACGAGTCCGACTTCCCCATGAGCTCACCGGTGTGGTTGAGGGTGTCCTTCACCAGCTGGGCCGTGGCCGGGGGCACCAGCGAGATCCGTTCGGCCAGCTGGTGGGCCCGCTCGGCCAGCTGGTCACGGGGCACCACCTGGTTGACCAGACCCAGGCGCCACGCCTCTTGGGCGTCGATGATGTCGCCGGTCCAGAGGAACTCCTTGGCCTTGCGGATCCCGATCTCCCAGGGCTCCACCAGAAGCTCCACCCCGGCGCCGGTCATGCGGAGGACCGGATTGGAGAAGGCCGCGTCGTCGGCGGCCACGATCAGGTCGCACATGCAGGCGAGCATGAGTCCGGCGGCGACGCAGCTTCCCTGGACGGCGGCGATGGTCGGCTTGCGGAAGTCGTGGATCCGCTTGCACCGGTCGTAGTACATGACCTTCTCGTGGTACATCTTGCCTTCCGGGGTCTCCCGCATCAGGCGCCACTTGTCGGGCTCGGAGTCGCCGATGAGGGCCTTCAGGTCGTGACCGGACGAGAAGTGCTTCCCGGCCCCGGCCAGGATCACCACCCGGACTGCGTCGTCGGCGTCGGCCTGGGTAAAGGCGTCGTCCATCTCGTCGATGAGGCGGGTGTTCTGGGCGTTGGCCATCTCCGGTCGGTTCATGGTGATGGTGGCCACCGTGCCCTTGACCTGGTAGAGGATCGTTTCGTACTCCATGGGCCTGTCCTTTTCGATCGCCGGTCCCGGTCCGGTCAGTCCCGGGGGAGTCCCAACACCCGCTCGCCGACCAGGGTGCGCTGCACCTCGTTGGTGCCGGCGAAGATCGACGAGGCCTGATAGTAGAGCCACGACCGTTGCCACATGCCGTCCCCGGGGTTGTCCGAGGCTCCCTGCCAGAGGGAGCCGGCCGGGCCGAGGACCGCCATCACCGTCTCGTGGAGACGCTTGGACATCTCGCTCCAGTACAGCTTCAACGCGCTGCCCTCCGGTCCGGGGTGCTCCCCCCGCTCCAGGCGGGTCAGGGTGCGCCAGTTGTGCAGCTGGAACAGCTTGACCTCGATGTAGGCCTCGGCCACCCGTTGGCGGACGTCCCAGCCCTCCAGGCCACCGGGCCGTCCGGCGGCCAGTTCGAGCAGCTCGGCCAGCAGCTGGACGTGGATCCCCAGCTGCCGGGGGTTCACGCCGCGCTCGTGGGAGAGGGTGGAGTTGGCCACCGTCCAGCCGCTCCCTTCTGCGCCCACCAGCTGGGCGTGGGGCACGAACACGTCGTCGAGCAGGACCTCGTTGAACTCGGCGTCCCCGGTGATCTGGACCAGCGGTCGGACCTCCACCCCTGCCGCGTGCATGTCGACCACCAGGCAGGACAGGCCCTGCTGGCGCTTGGGGGCGTCGGGGTCGCTCCGGGCCAGGCACAGCCCCCAGTCGGCGAACTGGGCGTAGGAGGTCCACACCTTGTGGCCGGTGATCCGGAACCCGCCGGGGACCGGCACGGCCCGGGTGGTGAGCGACGCCAGGTCACTGCCGGCCTCGGGTTCGCTGAACAGCTGGCACCACAGCTCGTCGGCCCCGAGGATGGGGGGCAGCCACCGCTGGCGCTGCTCCGGGGTGGCATGGGCGAACAGGGTGGGACCGACCAGGTTGATGCCGATCCGCCCGACCAGCTCGGGGGCCCGGGCCCGGGCCATCTCCTCGGTGGCCAGGAAGTGCTCGGTGGGCCCGAGGCCCCGGCCGCCCAACTCCTCGGGCCAGGTGATCCCGACCCACCGGTCGGCGGCCAGCTCGGACTGCCACCGGCGGCCGAAGGCCACCACCTCGGCCAGGTCGTTGGCGCGCGTCGGCGGCTCGGTCCCGTACTCCCAGGGGAGGTGGGTCACCAACCAGGCCCGCAGCTCGGCCCGCAGCTCCTGCTGCTCCTTGGTCATCTGCAGATCCATTGCCGTCAGCTTCTCACAGGCGTCACCGGGGCCGATCAGGAGGGCATTCGCGGCCCGGAGCCGCGCCGTCGAGGCGCGGACCGTATGCTTCGCCGCTGTGGAATTCGAACTGTCGGCCGACCAGACCGCGCTGGAATCGGCGGCGGCCGATCTCCTCGACGGCCTGGCCTCGACGGAACGGGTGCGGGAGTTCGTCGGCCCGGGGACCACCGTCACCTCCGAGGGGCAGACCGGTCCCGGAGCCGGCGGATTCGACCGGCCGCTGTGGGAGGCCATGGCCGACCAGGGGTGGTTGGGGGTGGAGCGGCCCGAGTCGGCCGGGGGCCTGGGACTGGGCATGGTGGAGGT
>DATCBL010000207.1:0-3966 GCA_036511875.1 Acidimicrobiales bacterium | reverse complement strand
CCCCGGAGCCACCGATGGTCCCCGAGCCCGACCCCCCGAGCAGGGGAAGGTGGATGGATCCGGCGCTCTGCAGCAGGATCAGCGTCACCACCGCGCCGATCAACACCAGGAGCAGGACCACCAGGTAGGGCCGGACCCGGTGCCACCCCACCGGCCCCGGCGCCGGGCGGTCGGCCTGGCGGCGCTCGGCGTCCTGGCCCCAGGCCACCACCCGGGTCACCGTGGAGGCGCCGCTCGGACCGCGGTGCCGGACGGCGAAGGCGGTGACCCGACGGGACAACTCGGCGGGATCGCCGCCGGGGTACAGGAACCGGTAGGTGCCGTAGGAGGTCTGGATGCCGATCAGCGCACCGGCACCCACTCGGGGCGAGGCTGGTGGCACCGCCGCCGGCGGGGACACCAGGATCCAGGGCTCCTGTCGGCTCTCCAGGTCCCGATGGAGCCAGCCGACCGGGATCTCGCCGCCGACCCACTTCTCCACGGCATGGGCGGACAGCGAGGACCAGGGAAGGATCCGGGGCCGCTCACCTCTCCGGCGGATGACCCCGATCCCGTCGTCGGCGAAGAGGACGGCCTCGATGGCCACCGGCTCGCTCGCCGCGGTGTCGAGCAGCACCAGGCCCTCGAGTCGGACGGTCGGGGGGGCCGGTCCGGGGGGCGGGCGGCCACCGGGCGCGGCACCCTCCGAATCCGGCTGGTCACCCTCGGCCACGACAACTCCCATCGATGGCCCATCAGGATATCGGCGCCCCGGTGCCGATCGGGGATCCCCCTCGGCTCGGGAACCGCTCTCGGGCCGGCGGTCCGCCCGCCGCCCGGCTCAGTCCTGGCGCATGGCGTCGCGCAACGGCCGGTAGCCGATCAGCGTCACCCCGGCGTCGGAGATCAGCTGGTCCAGACCACGGTCGGCTACCAGCAGCACCTCGTCGGCCACCCGGGCCCGCCAGTCGGTGGTGATAGCCCGCAGCTCGGGGGTGTCGACGGCCGGGTGGAGGGTGACCTCGGTCAGGCCGGGCTCGAGAGAGCCGAGGAGCTCGAGGAACGCGGCTCGGGTGCCCACCGGAGGGAGTGTCCCGAACCGGTCGGCGAACAGCACGCCCTCGTCCGAGGCCAGTTTCCTGATCGGGAAGCCCACATTGGGCTCCGACTCGGGCCCGAGCAGGCGCAGGGGAAGGGAGAAGTCCACGGCCAGCTCGAGATAGACGTCGAAGAACTCGGGCCGCAGCACCAGGGCGTCCAGGTGAGTGTCGAGATGGCTGATGTCGAATCCCCACAGGACGGCCCGCTCGACCTGGGCCCGGCATTCCCGCCGCACCTCGTCCAGATCGGCGTGGTCCCAGACGTCGGTGACCGTGCGGGGAAACCCCCCGTCCCCATCGAGCAGCGAGGGAGCCAGCGTGATCGGACCCCAGCGATAGCGGTCGTGCTCGGCGTTGAGGGTCAGTTGGACCCCGATGTCGTCCCCTCGGAACCGGGAGGCCGACTCGCGGGCCCAGGGCGCGGGAACGATCAGCGAGGCGCTGGTGCCGATCCCCTCGCGCAGGGCGTCGTAGACTCCCACGTTGGCGGCGTGGCAGAGACCGAGGTCGGCACAGTTGAGGATGAGCAGCTTGGCCTCGGGGGGGTAACCGAGGCGCTCGGCAACGGTCGGCATGGGCACGACCGTAGTGCCTTGGGCCTCAGGCGGCGCGGCCGGACGGTCCTCGGCCGTCCCTCCGCTGGCCCTGGCCGTCTCGGCCCGAAGGTCGACCGAGGAGGGCCCGGGCCTGGGCCACGCCCCGCAGGCCGATCCGACGGGTGGGTTCGTCGAGCCTCCACTCCTCGCCGTCTCGGGCCCGGAGCCCGGGGTGGTCCCGGGTACGGGTCCCGGGGTCTAGGGGCAGCTCGGGCTGGACGTCGTCGGGGGGGCGTCGGCGTGGCGCGGTCATGGGTACAGCATGGCGGGAGGGTGTATTACGGGAGCCATGGCTGACGACGAGAACGGTTCGACGACGGGTCCCCGCTATGGGATCACCGTCCCCTTCGACGGGGTGACGTTGGCCGATCACCGCAGGTGGTATGAGGAATTACTCCGCCTGGGCTACACCGACGCCTGGTCGGCGGAGACGGACGGCGCCGACGGCCTGACGCCGCTGGCGCTGGCCGCGGCCTGGACGCCCTCCCTCCGGCTGGGGGTGGCCATCCTCCCCGCCTACACCCGGGGCCCCGGACTGCTGGCCCAGAGCGTGGCGGCCATGGCCGAGGCGGCGCCGGGCCGGTTCACCCTGGGTCTCGGGACCTCGTCGGACGTCATCGTCAGCCGGTGGAACGACGTGGCCTTCGAGGAGCCCTACCGGCGGGTCCGCGACACCATCCGCTTCCTCCGCGCCGCGCTGGCCGGCGAGAAGGTCGACCACCAGTACGAGACCTTCCGGGTGCGGGGCTTCCGTCTGGCCCGCCCCGTGGAGCACCCGCCGCCCATCTTCCTCGCCGCCCTCCGGCCGGGGATGCTCCGTCTGGCCGGCCGCGAGGCCGACGGGGTGATCATCAACTGGCTGTCGGCCGAGGACGTATCGACCGTCACCCCCGAGCTCGGGGCCGAGATCCCGGTGGCCGCCCGGATCTTCGTCTGTCCCTCGGAGGACACCGACGCCGTCCGGGCCGTGGGCCGCAGGATGATCGCCGCGTACCTCAACGTGGGCGTGTACGCCGCCTTCCACCGGTGGTTGGGACGGGGAGCCGAGCTCGAGCCGATGTGGGACGCCTGGCAGGCCGGTGACCGCAAGCGGGCCCTGGCCGCCATTCCCGATGACGTCGTCGACGCGCTGGTGGTGCACGGCTCCTACGACGAGTGCCGGGCCCATGTGGGCCGGTACGTGGCCAACGGCGTGGACATCCCGGTGATGGCGGTCATCCCCCTGGGCATGCCCCTGGAGGAGGCGGTGGCCGGCCTGGCCCCGCCCTGGACGGCCGCCTGAGCTCGGCCCCCGACCGGTCGGACCGGCAGGGGCGGGCCGATGGGATTCGGCCGCCCCGGGGCCGGGGCTCAGTCCACCCGGTACTTGGCCACGATCTCGGCGTCCATGTCCCGCACCTGATCGGCGAGGTCGAGGGTGAAGCGGTCCAGTTCGGCGGCCAGGCGGGGGTCGGACAGGGCCATGATCCTGACGGCCAGCAGAGCGGCGTTGCGAGCCCCGTTGACGGCCACGGTGGCCACGGGGATGCCCTTGGGCATCTGGACCATGGCCAGCAGCGAGTCGAGACCGCCCAGGTTGGCCAGGGCCACCGGCACCCCGATCACCGGCAACGGGGTGGCGGCGGCCACCACCCCGGCCAGGTGGGCCGCACCTCCGGCGGCGGCGATGATCACCTTGACCCCCGATGCCGCCGCGCCCCGGGCGAAGGCGACGGTGTCGTCGGGGGTCCGGTGGGCCGACAGCACCCGGATCTCGACCGGCACCCCGAAGGACCGGAGGGTCTGCACCGCGTCATCCATGATCGACGCGTCGGACGAGCTTCCCATCAGAATGGCAACAGTCATGTCGGCATTCTGCCCGAACCGTCCGGGCCGGTCATATCCGTCGGGGGCCACGCCTGTCTCGACCGTCGTCCGACCGGTACGGTGGGAGCAGAAACAGTCGCAGCCGGACCCCGGGCCCCGGGAAACCGACGGCTCCGAAGGGGAGGCACCGTGCGCATCGGCGTGATGTTGGACACCGAACGGCCGTTCGAGCAGGTGGTGGCCCAGGCGGCCGGGCTGCGCGACTCCGGCGTCGAGACCGCCTGGCTGTCGCAGATCTTCGCCTTGGACGCCCTCACCGCCATCGCCGCCGTCGGTCGCGAGGTGCCGGGCATCGGGTTCGGCACCGCGGTGGTGCCCACCTACCCCCGCCATCCGGTCATGCTGGCCGGGCAGGCCCTCACCGTCCAGGCGGCCACCGGTGGACGCCTCACGCTGGGCATCGGGCTCTCCCACCAGCTGGTGAT
>DATCBL010000206.1:0-2249 GCA_036511875.1 Acidimicrobiales bacterium | reverse complement strand
CACCCGCTCCTCGTCGGCCCGTCCGAAGACCAGTGCCCTCTTCCCGTCGTCGAGGACCTCCTTCAGCACCACCACCTCACCCGATCCCTCACCCTGGCGGGCCAGGATCACGTTGAGCGACTCGTTGAGGACCACCTCGTTGCCTCGTTGCAGGTCCTCGGCCTCGATGTCGGGGTGGAGCGAGACCCGCATCTTCCGTCCCCCCGAGAAGACGTCGACGGTGCCGTCGTCATTGGTCCCGAGGAAGGTCCCGTAGGCCGCCGGGGGCTGGGTGAGCTTCTCGACCTCCTCGCGCAGGTTGGCCACGTGCTCCTTGGCCGTCTGGAGGGTGAAGGTCAACTTCTCGTTCTGGGAGATGGCCTGGGCCAGCTGGCCCTTGGTCTCGAGCAATTTCTCCTCGAGGGTCTGCACGCGCCGGGGGCTCTCCTGCAGCCGACGCCGGAGCAGGGTGACCTCTTCCTCGGCCGCCTGGGCCCTCACGCGCAATGCATCGAGGTCCTCGTCGTCCTGCCCGTCGGCTGGTGGCCGCCGGTCGTCGTGCACGTCATCGAAGTCAACCGTGGGAATCACCTCGTTCGCGAGTCGTCACCTGAGGCGACCCTACACCGGGGACCGCTGCGCTCCGGCACCCCTGGCCCCGGCGCGGAACCGGAGAACGCCAGGCCGGGGGGACCATCTGACGAGCCGTCAGCCCCATCCCCCACCGTTGCGGATAGCATTGTCACCTGGGCGTCGGTCCTCCGACCCGACCATGGGCTCGCGGGTTCTTGGGCCCGGGCAGTTCCCTACAGTGGAGGGTAGGCCGGCCGACCGGCTGGGCGATGTCGAACAAACCGGGAGAAACCGAGGAGTGACGTAACTGATGAAGGTCTGGATCGACCAGGATCTCTGTACGGGCGACGGTCTCTGTGAGGAGATCGCCCCGGCGGTGTTCACGCTGCTCGACGACGGGCTGGCCTACGTCAAAGAGGGGGCGGACGTCCGGAACGAGCCGGGGGGATCCTCGGGGATGGCCGCGGTGCCCGGCGAGCTCGAGGAGGCGGTGGTCGAGGCCTCCGAGGAGTGCCCCGGAGAGTGCATCTTCATCGAGCAGAGCTGATCCGGCCGGCCCGCCGAGCTGGGGCCGCCGAGCCGGTCACCGGCTGCCGGGACCCATGGTCGAGCCCCGGTCCTCGTCGAAGGGCAGCAAGAGCCGACCGGTGGTGAGGAATCCGGTGTGCCCGACCATCCGGTGGTCGGGACGTACCGACCGGTCCTCGACGTGCCAGGTCCGGTGGAGCACCTCCAACGTGGTGGCCATCCCGAACCCGCTCTGCTCCATGGCCCCCCGGAGCTGGGCCGTCTGGTTGATCGAGGGCAGGTAGGCGCAGAGTATCCCGCCGGGCCGCAGGGACCCCGGTGCGTGGGGCAGCACCCGCCAGGGCTCGGGCAGGTCGAGCAGGATCCGGTCCAGCCCCGACTCCCCGATCCCCTCGTAGACGTCCCGCAGCTCCACCCGGTAGCGGGCCCCCGGGCCCAGCATGGCCTCGACGTTGGCCCGGGCCCGATCGGCGAAGTCCTCCCGGAGCTCGTAGCCGATCACGTCGGCGCCGGTGCGCAAGAGGGCCATGGACAGCGCTCCCGAGCCCACCCCGGCCTCCAACACCCTCATCCCCGGCGCGATGTCCGCCTCGATCAGGATGGCCCCCAGATCCTTCGGATAGATGACCTGAGCGCCGCGTGGCATCTTCAAGACGGCGTCGGACAGCGTGGGCCGGACCACCAGGAACCGCCGCCCGGTACTGCCGAGGACGGTCGAGCCCTCCGGCGTGCCGATCAGACCATCGTGGTCGACGATCCCCACGTGGGTGTGGAAGGAGGCCCCGGTGCGCAGGGTGATCAGATAGCGCCGCTGCTTGGCGTCGACCAGCAGGACCCGCTCCCCGGGCTTGAGGATGCTGCGATCCTCGTCCGGCCCCACCCCGCTCAGCGGCCGGAGCGTCTGGTCGACGGGGGCTTGCTGGTCCGGACGACCAGGCGCTCACCGGGCTTGAGCACGGTCCGGTAGACGACGTCGTCGGCGTGGCGGGCCCGGTTGATCATCCAGATGGCCACCCCGACCACCACCCAGGCGGTGTGGTACCCGCGCAGGCCGCGCCCGAGCGCCCGGACCTGGATGTAGCGCAGGAGGGTGTCCATCCCTCAGACCCTCCGGACCTCGACGACGGCCGAGCGGCGCCGCCCGTTGCGCCGGCCGATCAGGAAGACCA
>DATCBL010000205.1:0-2857 GCA_036511875.1 Acidimicrobiales bacterium | reverse complement strand
CCGGTGACCGTCGCCACCGGCCCATCGACCAGCCCGCCGGCCGCGCCGGACGAGCACCCCGCCGCCGACCGCCCGGAGGACGCCGGCCAGTGGAGCGCCAAGCTCCGGAGGACCGCGGTGGGGGCGCTCCCCCCCGAGCGCCTCATGCCCGACCGGCAGCCGGCCTACGTGGCCTCGTGGATCTACGTCTTCGGCGTGCTGACCCTCGCCGCCCTCGTGGTGGTGATCCTGACCGGCACGGTCCTCGCCATCATGGGCCCGACGTGGTGGCACGTCTCGACCACCGGTCTGTTCGTCAACTCCCTGCACTTGTGGAGCGTCGAGGTCTTCTTCTTCACCATGGTCGTCCACCTCTGGGGCAAGTTCTTCATGGCCGCCTGGCGCGGCCGGCGCCGGGCCACCTGGATCACCGGCGTGGTGTCGTTCGTGGTGTCGGTGGGCGCCGCCTTCACCGGCTACCTGTCCCAGCAGAACTTCGACAGCCAGTGGATCAGCACCCAGGCCAAGGACGGGATCAACTCCACCGGTGCCGGAGCCATCTTCAACGTGACCAACTTCGGGCAGATGCTCATGTGGCACATCGTGCTGCTGCCGCTGGTGGTGGTGGTGCTGGTCGGGGTGCACGTCCTGATGGTGCGGCTGCGGGGCGTGGTGCCTCCCTTCGCCCCGCCCGACCGACCGCCGACCCCGACCGCCCCGACGGCGATCGGCGCCGGGACCGACTCCGGGGACACGGCTTCCGAGGCGCCCCCGTTCGCCGCCACGCCACCCGGTGACGCCATCAACGGAGGGCACCCGTGACCCCGGGGGCCACCAAGGGCTCCCATCGGGCCCGCCGCTTCAATCCGGACCGAGACGTCGAGGAGTGGCACGGCAGGTACCTCCCCTACGACCTGGTCAAGGAGTTCACCATCGCCTTGGTGGTGGTGGCCATCCTGGTGGTCGGCCTGGCCATCGTGTTCGGCTCGCCTGACGACAAGCCGGTCACCGTCAAGTCCTGGTCGACGGCCAGCCCCGTCGACTTCGCCCAGACGGCCATCACCGAGTTGGACGGCACCAGTGCCATCGCCACCTACGGCCCCCCCTACAACGCCACCCCCGGGGCCAGCCAGTCGATCGCCGGGATCTCGCCCGAGAGCTTCTTCGGCGTGCACCATCCCATCGACACGGCCGACGACTATGTGCTGAACCCCCTCCGCACCCTGCCCAACAGTCCCGAGGTGCAGGCCGCGGTCACCCGGTACACGTCGGCCCCGGCCAGCCAGCAGGCGGCCTGGACCGCGGCCTACGAGAAGGCGGTGGCCAACGCCAGCGCGGCCGACGGCACGCTGGCCGTCGCCAAGGGCGACTACGGGCCGGTGGGGCCGATCATCGGCTCGCTCACCTCCATGGCCCGCAGCGGGGCCCTCGACGGGGCCCTCCTCAGCTCCCGCCAGTTCTACGGCACCGACTACACCAAGCCCCTCCTGTTCATCGCCGACGGTTCCTACCTGGCCAACCTGGCCCAGGGCCAGCACCTGTCGGGCGACCAGTGGGGCATGATGAACGAGACCGGGAACTACCCGGGGCAGGCCTGGCTGTGGCTGTACACCCTCTGGTACCAGGTGCCCCCGATGAACCACTCGTCGAGCGGCGACTTCGAGGTCTGGGGGATCATGATGATCCTGACGCTGGGCCTGGTCCTCCTGCCCTTCATCCCGGGGCTGCGCTCCATCCCCCGTTGGTCGCGGCTCTACCGCCTCATCTGGCGCCAGCACTACCGGGACCTCGCCGCGGGATCGGCGCCAGGCTCGGGCCCGGCGGCGCAGACCTAGCTGCTGACCAGGGAGGAGGACTCTCAGCGGGCCGTACGTTGGGCCCCAGCGCGTTCACCGGGCCGTTTCCTACCGTGGTGATCGAAGGAGGCAAGCAGTTCCCCCGACCACCTGCTTGACGACCATGACCATGTTTCTCATCACCCTGCCCCTGATGATCATCGCCATCGCCATCGCCGTCGTCCCCGTGCTCTACCACTCGATCCGCGAGCATCGCCTCATCCAGACCGGATCGGCCACCCGGACCGGCCCGTTGGTCCACTCCGGCTCCCTGGTCCACCAGGACCGGCCCGCCGAGCGGGAGCGGGTGGCCGCCTGACCACCGCGTCGGATCCCCCCCGCCCACGAGGTGGGCTCAGGAGGTCATGCCCTCGAGTCCCACCAGCCCGCGGGCCAACTCGATCTCCCCCATGTGGCGCAGCCCGTGCTGGTAGATCCAGCACTCGGTGGCGTCGAGCAGGGAGATCCCCTCGGGCCCGGCCACGCGGGCGCTGTAGGTGCTGGCCACCTGGGGCGGGAACGGCCGCGCCACCACCACCCGGGTCAGCTCGGCCGGGTCCAGTCCGTCCAGCCACTCCTCGGTGCGCCGGAAGACCGCGGTCATGTAGGACTGGAATTGGTCGTAGTCGCCGATCCGCTGATGGACCATCTCGGCCACCGTGCGGTGCTTGCCGTGGTCGGCGATGGCCGGTCCCACCGCCGCCTCCCATCCGTCGTCCCAGATCGGCGGGGCCCCGGTCATCAGGAAGAACGAGGCGTCCATCATGTTGACGATGTGGAAGAGGCTGAAGGCGATGGGGAGGACGCCTTCGCGCTCGAAGTGGTTGACCTGGTCCAGGTCCATGGTGGCGACGGCGTCCCGATAGAGCGAGTGGAGGGCCCGCATCCTCCGTTGCAGCGAGTCCAGCACCAGTTCGTCGCTCATCGTCCCACCCGGGTCCCCGCCGGCCCGTCGGGACGGCGATGTCACGCTAAACACTTGGCAGTCCGACTGTCAACGGTTACCCTCCCTCCACCATGGCCGCCCGTACCCAATCCACCCC
>DATCBL010000204.1:0-6365 GCA_036511875.1 Acidimicrobiales bacterium | reverse complement strand
AAGAGACGCCAGCTGCGCCGAAGCGCACCCCAAAAATCGATTGGCTCCATGATCGTCCAACTCCCTGCCCAGGTTAGCCAGCATGATGATACCCCGGGCTACGACCGTTGAATAGGGCCAGATCGGCCACGTTCGACGATGCTCCCGGGTCTCCCCACAATTGATGATGGACGGTGCCGACGTGGCGCGCTCCGTGCCATCATCTCCCCACACGGTCGCCCCACCCTAGACCGTCGGCAGATGGGAGTAAACCCCGGGGCCGCGGGGAAAACCGTCCCCCTCTCACCGCGCCGGAGGGCCGCCGGGGCCGCAGCTGAGCACTCCGCCGCTCTCTGATCGGCATCGGAGTCCGCCGGCCCGGACCGGGCTATCGTTGAGGCAAGAGGTCAGCGCCATCCCCGTGTGCGGAGCGCTCGTGGACGATGTAGGTTGGCCACTGCACCATTGCGCTCGGGGGAGACGCATCGCGGTGCGGGCCGGGTCGGACGGATTAGTAGGGGGCCACATCATGGGGGCTACCGAGCGAGAGCATCCGGTGCCGGGGGAAGCGCTGGCCGGAGGCGGTATTGGCATGGCCAAGAAGCCCAAGACGACCATCGCCGTTCGCGCCAGCCGGGTTCGGTCGCGGCTGCTGTTCGTCCTCTTCGATGCGCTCTGGATCTTCGCCAGCTACGGGTTCGCCGAAGTGACCTACTTCCGCGACAAGGCCCCGGGCATGTACTGGCAGCACTTCTCGACGTTCTTCCTCCTGGCCCTGGTGGTCACCCTCATTGCCAACCACGTGTTCGGCCTCTATGACCGCATGTGGCGACATGCCGGCGCGGAGGAGGCCCACCAGTTGGCCCTTTCGGCGGCCGTGGTGCTCTGCTTCCTGATCGTCATCTACCCCCTCAAGCGGACTCTCCGGGTCGAGGTGGTCCCGGTGACGGTCATCCTCGTCGGCTGGGTGTTCGCCACCGCCGGCATGGGTCTCATCCGGTTCCACTCCCGGGTGTTCGCCTGGCAGCGTGGATCCCGCCGGGTCGGGCTCCGCGTCGGCATCGTGGGCAGTCGGGACGCCGGAGCCGCGGCCATTCGGGAGATGCTGCGCAATCCCAACGCCGGGCTCGTCCCGGTGGCCGTCTTCGACGACGACGCCAAGACCCACGGACTCTCCATGGTCGGGGTCCCGGTGGTCGGGTCGATCGAGGACATCCCGGTCAACGCCAGCCGCTACACGCTCCAGCAGGTGCTCCTGGCCATCCCCAACCCGTCTCCGGCGCTGGTCGAGAAGGTCCTGCAGTCCTGCGAGGAAGCCGGTCTGAACCTGAGGATCCTGCCCAGCATGAGCCATATCTTCAACGGGTCCGAGGCCGGGTCTTCGCTGCGCCAGGCCCGCCCGCCCCAGATCGAGGATCTTCTGGGCCGCACGCCGGTGCCCATCGACCTGGTCAGCGTGCGCAAGTCCTTCGAGAGGCACCGGGTACTGGTGACCGGGGCCGGAGGTTCGATCGGATCGGAGATCTGCCGCCAGGTGGCCGAACTCAACCCGGAGTTGCTCGTCCTCTTGGACCACGACGAGACCCACCTGCACGACACCGCAGCCACCCTGAAGGTCCCCTGCCGCCAAGCGCTGGTCGACATCACCGATCGGTCGGCGGTCCTCGAGACCTTCCATCGATTCCGGCCCGACGTCGTCTTCCACGCCGCCGGCCACAAGCATGTGCCGGTCCTCGAGAAGTACCCGCTCGAGGCCGTGACCACCAATGTGTTCGGCACGCTCAACGTCGTCGAGGCGGCCGTTGAGGTCGGCGTGAGCCGGTTCGTCCAGATCTCCTCGGACAAGGCGGTGCGGCCCACCAGCGTGATGGGAGCCACCAAGTGGTTCGCCGAACAGATCATGCTGTCGCGCTCTCCGGTCGGGCAGTCGTACTGCACGGTCCGATTCGGCAACGTGCTGGGGAGCCGGGGCAGCGTGATCCCGACCTTCACCCGTCAGATCGCCAACGGTGGGCCGGTCACCGTCACCGATGCCCGGATGACCCGGTACTTCATGAGCGTCGAAGAGGCGGTCCAGCTGGTGCTGGAGTCGTCGGTGCTGTCCGACGGCGGCGGTGAGGTCTTCATGCTCGAGATGGGAGAGCCGGTCCGGATCCTCGACCTGGCCGAGAAGATGATCAGGCTGTCGGGCTTTCAGGTCGGAGCCGAGATCCCCATTGAGATCGTCGGCGCCCGCGAAGGCGAGAAGCTCGACGAGGAGCTCCGGGGACCGGACGAGCAGGTGCTCACCACCCTCCATCCCTACATCGATCAGCTGATCCCGCTCGCCTCCTCTCCCGAGTCGTTCGCATCCGGTCTCGATCGGCTGGCCGAGGCCACGGCCCGGCGTGACCCCGAGACGGTCCGGGCCCTGCTCTTCTCCATGTCCGCGGCGACCGTCTCACCACCCTCGGTGCTCACCGAGCCGTCCGTCGACCCCCGAGTCGACGGCGACATCGACACCAGTCCGGCCCCGACGGCGACGAACGGCACCAACGGCGCCCACCGGAAGCAGGACCCGGCGCGGTCCGGGGCCGGCAGTTCCAAGCAAGTCCCTGCATGAGTCCCCGGCCCGGCCGTCGCCGGTGAGTCCGAGCGGCGAGCCGACCCGGCTCGTTGTCGTGGGTCAGGGCTATGTCGGCCTTCCCCTCGCCCTGCGGGGGGTGGACGTCGGGATGGACGTGGTGGGGTTCGACGTGGATGCCGACCGCATCAAGCGTCTGGCCTCCGGCAGCTCCTACGTCGAGGACGTCACCGACGGGCGGTTGGCCTCCGCCCTCGATTCGGGACGCTACGAGCCCACCGACGACCCCGACCGGCTCACCGGGTTCGACGTGGCCGTCATCGACGTCCCCACCCCCCTGCGGGACGGGGTCCCCAACCTCTCCTTCGTGGAGGCGGCGGCGGCATCGCTCTCCCGACACGTTCGGCCCGGCAGCACGGTGATCCTCGAGTCGACCTCCTACCCGGGCACCACCGAAGAGCTCGTCGGCCCCATCCTGGACGAGGGATCCGGGCTCAGTGCCGCGCGAGACTTCCACCTCGGCTACAGCCCCGAGCGGATCGATCCGGGCAACCCGACCTGGAGCCTGGAGAACACCCCCAAGGTGGTCTCGGGCGTCAACGCCGCCTCGCTGGAGGCGGTCCGGAGCTTCTACGACCGGCTGGTGGAGCGCACGGTCCCGGTGTCGGGCACCCGCGAGGCCGAACTCACCAAGCTGCTGGAGAACACCTTCCGCCACGTCAACATCGCGCTGGTCAACGAACTGGCCATGTTCGCCGCCGAGCTCGGGATCGACGTGTGGGAGGCCATCGATGCCGCCACCACCAAGCCTTTCGGCTACCTGCGCTTCACCCCCGGGCCCGGCGTGGGCGGCCACTGTCTCCCCATCGACCCGAGCTACCTCTCGTGGAAGGTGCGGCGGACCCTCGGCCAGCCCTTCCGGTTCGTGGAGCTAGCCAACGACGTCAACGAACACATGCCGGACTACGTTGTCCGACGCCTGCTCTTGGCCTTCAACCGCCTGGGACGCTCGGTCAACGGCTCCCAGATCCTGGTCCTCGGCCTGGCCTACAAGCGGAACACCGGTGACGCCCGCGAGGCGCCAGGGGCCGTCGTCGCCGAGTCGTTGTCGACCCTGGGGGCGGACGTGCGGGTGGTCGACCCCCACCTGTCGGCCGGATCGGTACCGTACCCGTTGGTGGAGTTGACGGCCCAGGAACTCTCCGCCGCCCACGGGGTGGTTATCGTGACCGACCACGACGCCTTCGACTACGACCTGATCGGGCGGCACGCGGCCTACATCCTCGACACGCGGAATCGCCTCCACGGTCCCAACGTCGAGCTCCTGTAACCTCTGCCGGTGCAACGATCGAGGCGGCCGCCGTCGCCACCCGGCCCCGCCCGGGGTGGCTCCTCGGCCACGGAGGCCCAGACGAGGTGAAGGTGGTGGTCACCGGGGGGGCCGGGTTCATCGGCGCCAACCTGTGCGGGGTGCTGGCCGCCCGGCGGGAGATCGACCGGGTGATCGCCCTCGACGACCTCTCCACCGGATTCCGGCAGAACCTGGCCGGCGTGGACGGGGTCGAACTCGTGGAGGGGTCCATCCTCGACGCCGAGCTGCTTGACCGGGTGGTGGCAGGGGCGGACGCCGTGGTGCACCTGGCCGCCCGGCCCTCGGTGCCGCGCTCCCTGGACAACCCGATGGCCAGCCATCTGACCAACGCCACCGGGACCATGGAGGTCCTCGAGGCGGTCCGCCGGCACGGCGGTCCCCAAGTGGTCACGGCCTCGTCGTCCTCGGTGTACGGGGCCAATCCGACCCTCCCCAAACGGGAGGACATGGCCACCCAACCGGTCAGCCCCTACGCGGCCGGCAAGCTGGCCGCCGAAGCGGCCACCCTGGCCTACGGACGCTCGTTCGGCCTCCCAGTCCTGGCCTTCCGGTTCTTCAATGTGTTCGGTCCCCTGCAGGCGGCCGGCCACGCCTATGCCGCCGTCGTCCCGGCGTTCGTGTCCGCCGCCCTGCAAGGCCTGCCTATCCCGGTCCACGGCGACGGGCACCAGACCCGCGATTTCACCTACGTGGGGAGCGTGACGACGGTGCTGGCCGAGGCCGTGGTGGGCCGGGTGACCCACCCCGATCCGGTCAACCTGGCCTTCGGCTCGAGGGTCTCGCTGCTGGACCTGCTGGCGGAGCTGGAATCGATCCTCGGCCACCGGCTCGACCGCGTCCACACCGACCCGCGGACCGGCGACGTACGGGACTCCCAGGCCGACACCGCCCGCCTCCGCCGCCTGTTCCCCGACACCGTCCCGGTCAGCCTGGGCGAGGGGCTGCGGGCGACGGTGACCTGGTTCCAGGAGGGCTCCTGAGCACCGGTGTCGCCGATCCGGCGTCGACGGCGGCCGACGACAGGGCCGCGGAGCGACGGATCCTGATCGCCGGGGTCGTGCTGGTCGGCGCATCGATCGTGACCGCGGTGGCGATGGCCTTCCACCCCGGGCCGAACCCCGTGGACCACGCCGGCTTCTCCCTCGTCCCCCGGCGATCGGGCTCGGCGCTGTTGATCCAGACCTCCAAGCTGGGACGGCCGTTGATCCTGGTGCTCGGGACGCTGGTGGCCGTGCTGGTCGCCGCTCGCCGGGACCGGACCCGGGCCCTGGCCTGCCTGGTCGGACCCTTCTTGGCCAACCTCCTGGTCGAGCTGGCCTTCAAACCCCTGGTGGGAAGGCGGTTCGAGGGAGTCCTCTCCTACCCGTCGGGGAACGTGGCCGACGTGGCCGCGGTGGCTACCGCCTGGGTCCTGGCCGTTCCGCGGCGCGGGAGGCCCCTGGCCGTGCTGGTCGGGGCGGTGGTCACCGGAGCGATGACCGTGGCGGTCATCGGCCTCCGCTGGCACTACCCCACCGATGCCCTGGCCGGGGCGGCCTTCGGAGTCGGGATGGTGCTCACCGTCGACGGCGTGCTGGACCTCCCCGAGGTGGGGCGGTGGCTCCCCGCCTGGGTCCGGTCGGACCGGGGCCCCTCGCCGCCCCTCCGAGCGCCCCGGCGGGACCGTCGGGGGACAGCGCCTCATCAAAAATGATCACCCCGCCCTTGCCCGCTCGGAGGACGGGAGATTAGATTGGTTCGAGCAGGGGTACCACCGCGGGGCATGGCCTTGTGCCGTTGGGAGAACGGGCGGTGGTCCGGGGGAATCATGTCGACCGACACAAGCAGCACCAGGGACAGGAGCCTCCCCCCGACCGGCGGCCGGGCGGTCGACGCCCCGGGCCCGACGAGCGAGCGTCGCGGCCGGACCTTCGCCCATGTCGATCTGCAAGCGTGGCCTCTGGCCCTTTCGAGGGGCGGGAGCCCCCCCTCCGGACCGGCCTCGTCCGGGGACGGGCACCGTCCGCCCCTGGAGTTCATCGAGCGGACGGTCCGATCCGGCGACCGTGTCTGCCCCTACGGCGTGTCCCGCATCGTCGTCGCTTTCGGGCCCGATGCCGAAGCGGTGGCCCCGAACGTCCTGGGTGAGCGGCTGGCCCGGGCGGTGAGCCAGAGCCTGCACGACCGCCGGAACGGGGTGGCCGGCCACCCCGTTCCCCCGGACGACGACGAACCGGGCCTTCCGGTTCCCGGGGCCAACGGGTCCGGCCCTCCCGATGGCGGGGACGGTCCCGGCGCGGCGATCGTGGTCGACCGCCTGCTCGGCCCGACGGGCTCGGTCGCCGATCGGTGGCGCGCCACCCCCCTGCTCAGCGCCACGGCCGCGGATCCGGTCCGTCGACTGCGCCTCCGCACCCTGGTTCCCTGCGCCGTCGGCCCCCCGACCGGCTACCGGGCCCGCCACGATGACCC
>DATCBL010000203.1:0-3412 GCA_036511875.1 Acidimicrobiales bacterium | reverse complement strand
CGGCGGAGAAGGATCCGTTGATCTTCGTGTGGACCGAGCTGGCCCCGCCGTTGACCGCGGCGGCCGGGGCCTACAGCAGCGCCGTCTATGAGCGGTCGTCGCTGTCCCTGCGCGAGTTCGAGGCCGCCCGCACCACCATGGCCCGGATCAACCAGTGCGCCATCTGCATCGACTGGCGCACGGCCCGGGACGTGCCGGGCCGGGCCGCCGACCCCGCGGAGATCCCCGAGGAGTTCTATGACGCGGTGGGGGTCCGGCGCGACTGGAGCGGCCTCAGCCCGAGGGAGCTCCTGGCCGCCGAGTTCGCCGAGCGCTACGCCACCGACCACCTGGGCATGGACGAAGCGTTCTGGGACCGCCTGCACCTCGCCTACAGCGACGACGAGCTGGTCGACCTGGCCCTGTGCGTCGGATCGTGGCTGGCCCTCGGCCGGTTCAACCAGGTCTTCGACATCGACGGTGCCTGCCGGGTCCCCGCCCCGGGCCCGCGCTGAGCCGGTCGGGTCCCCGCCGTGGAGAAGGTGGTGGTCCTCCTGTGGGGCGACGGCGCCCCCGAGTCCGGTGACGCGCTGCGGGACCGCCTGCTCGGCGAGACCGTGCCCGGTCTGCTCGCTTCGGGAGTGCGGGGCCTCGGGGTCAACGTCCACGACGCCGACGCCGCTCCGGCCCCGTCCCCGGCCCCGCCGCCGGCCGGGGAGGAGCCCCACGTGGCCCAGGTGTCGGTGTGGCTGGACAGCTACGAGCACCGGGGCGGGGTGGAGGCGGCGGTGGCCGACCTCGGGCTCCGCTGGGCCTCCTACCTGGTCGCCGAGTCGCTGTACGAGGACTACGGGACGACCCGCCACGCCCCGCCCCGCCACTGGGCTGACGGGGAACGGTCGCCCGGCGTGCTCACCGTGGCCCTGATCCACCGACCCGAGGGCCTCGGCTACCGCGAGTGGATCACCCGGTGGCACGGCACCCAGTCCCCGGTCTCGGCGGAGCTCCAGCCCCGGACCCGCTATGTGCGCAACGAGGTGGTGCGCTCGCTGTCCGAGGGGGCGCCGGAGATCGGGGGCATCGTCGAGGAGGGATGGCCCTCGACCACCCATGTGGCCGACCCCCTGCTCTTCTTCAACGCCGCGACGCCCGACGAAATGAACGCCAACGTGGCCCGGATGGTCGCCAGTGTGGATGCCTGCTTGGACCTGGCCCGGCTGCGCAGCTCGACCATGAGCGAGTACCTCATCAAGCCGGCGGGCTGAGCCGGGGCCGGACCGGCCGCCCCGGCCGGGCCGGTCCGAGGGCGGGCGGCCATCACCTACGCTCTTGCGTTGGCCCGCCCGGCGCCCGGGCCGGTCACGAGCTTTCGAGGAGCCACCCGTGGGACTGTCCATCGGCATCGTCGGTCTCCCCAACGTGGGGAAGTCCACCCTGTTCAACGCCCTGACCCGCAACGAGGTGCTGGCGGCCAACTACCCGTTCGCCACCATCGAGCCCAACGTGGGGGTGGTGGCGGTACCCGACGCCCGCCTCGACCGCCTGGCCGAGCTGTTCGAGAGCAAGGAGATCGTGCCGGCCCTGGTGACCTTCGTGGACATCGCCGGCATCGTCAAGGGGGCGTCGGAGGGCGAGGGTCTGGGCAACAAGTTCCTCGCCGCCATCCGCGAGAGCGATGCCATCTGTCAGGTGGTGCGGGTGTTCACCGACCCCGACGTGATTCACGTGGACGGGCGGATCTCCCCGGGCGACGACATCGAGACCATCAACACCGAGCTCATCCTGGCCGACCTCCAGACGGTGGAGCACGGGATCACCCGCCTGGCCAAGGACTCGCGCAAGCAGCCCGAGCTGGTCCCGGCCCTGCGGGCCGCCGAGCAGGCCCGGGCCATCCTCGACGCCGGGCGGACCATCGCCTCGGCGGTGTCCGCCGGGGAGATCGACCCCGGGCTCCTGGCCGACCTGCACCTGCTGAGCGCCAAGCCCTTCATCTACGTCTTCAACGTGGACGAGGGGGCCCTCGACGACGAGGTCCTTCGCGCCGAGCTGGCCGCCCTGGTGGCCCCGGCCGAAGCCGTGGTGGTCTGCGCCCAGATCGAGGCCGAGGTGGCCGCCCTCGACCCCGAGGACGCCGCCGAGCTGCTGGCCGGCTACGGACAGGTCGAGTCGGGCCTGGTCCAGCTGGTCCACGTCGGATTCCGGGCCCTGGGCCTCCAGACGTTCCTCACCGCCGGCCCGAAGGAGTCGAGGGCCTGGACCATCCATGTCGGGGACACTGCCCCCCGGGCCGCCGGCACCATCCACACCGACTTCGAGCGGGGATTCATCAAGGCCGAGATCGTCAGCTACGACGACCTCGTCGAGGCCGGATCGCTGGCCGCGGTGCGGGCGGCGGGGAAGGCCCGGGTCGAGGGCAAGGAGTACGTGATGCGGGACGGCGACGTGGTCGAGTTCCGCTTCAACGTCTCCTGAGCGGCGCGTCCCCGAGACGGTTCGACCGGTCCTCTCCGCGGGACGTCCGCTTCCCGGGCGGGCGTCGGACACGGTTGCCACCGCTCGAATTGGACCGCTCTCCGTGGTTGCTTGAGTACTCAATGGGAGACTTTGGCCACGAAGATGGAACCCTCAGAAAACCACGTGGGGCGATGCCAACGTTCCGTTCTGTGAACTTTTGTCGGATCGTTTTCAATACGGTAACTTTCTGGCCAGGTCGACAGCGTTCGACAAAAGAGCGGGGCTCCATGAACAAGCGGGTTGCCCTCACATCGGCTATCGGTGTGACGGCATTAGTCGGACTGGTCTGTTCGGTGATTTTGATGGGCACGGCCTCGGCCGACAGCCCCCAAGCGGTTACGCCCTATGCCGGGTTCAACCAGCTGCTGACCCGGGCGCCCTACGTGACCGACCTGACCCAGACCTCGGCGTCCATCAACTGGGCCATGTCATCCCCAGCTCCGGGATCCGTGCTAGCCACCCCGGCCGGCAGCGGCTCGTCCTGTCCGGCCTCCGTCACCAGCTGGACAGCCTCTTCGGCCGCCGCTCCCGCCGCGCTCCCGAATCCGGTCAATCCGATCAATCCCGTGCCATCGACCAGCCTGACCAGCCGCCAGTTCACGGTCAACGCGGTCTCCGAGTTCCAATCCTCGGTGGACCTCAGCGGTCTGTCGCCGGGGACGCAGTACTGCTACGCCGTGTTCTCGACCGACAAGCCCGGGGCGGTCGACCTCCTGCCGCCCACCCAGCCCTACCAGCGGTTCACCACCCTCAGCCCGGTCAGCGCGCAGTCGTCGTCGACCGTGTCATTCGATGTGACCGACGACACGGGAGAGAACTACTACTACACCAACGCCAACCCCGCTACGGACCTCCCGTTCACCAACGGCTACAACCCCGACCAGGCCTCACTCGACCACCAGATTGGACTGTCAGGAGC
>DATCBL010000202.1:0-7313 GCA_036511875.1 Acidimicrobiales bacterium | reverse complement strand
GGGAGCGGTCGCTGTGGTTCCACGTGGACGGGGCCTACGGGTGCGCCGCCCTCTTCGCCCCGTCGGTGCGCCACCGGTTCGAGGGCATGGAACTGGCGGACTCGTTCGTCGTCGACCCCCACAAGTGGCTGTTCGCCCCCTTCGACTCCGCCGCCCTCATCTACCGGGAACCCCGTCTGGCCCGGGCGGTGCACACCCAGGACGCGTCCTACCTCGACGTGGTGCACAGCGATGCCCGGGACGACTGGAATCCGAGCGACTACGCCTACCACCTGACCCGGCGGGCCCGGGGACTCCCCCTGTGGTTCTCCCTGGCCGTCTACGGCACCGACGCCTACCGCGACGCCATCGAGACCGTGCTGGCCGTGACCCAGCAGTGCGCCGACCTGATCGAGCGCACCCCCCACGTCGAGCTGGTCCGCCGGCCCGAGCTGTCGGTGGTCCTGTTCCGGCGGACCGGGTGGGACTGGCACGACTACGAGCGCTGGTCGGACCGGCTCCTGGAGGACCAGATCGGGTTCGTGGTCCCCACGGTGTGGGAGGAGCGACCGGTGGGTCGCCTGGCCCTCCTCCACCCCGACACCACCCTGGCCATGGTGGAGGAGATCATCGCCACCATGGGCTGAGCCGGCGGGCCCGACTCCCTCCACCGAAGCCAGCTTCGGCTGCCGGCTCCGGGCGGCCGGACCCGGGGACCTCAGACGTAGCCCTGCATGATGTGCTCGATCCACCAGGCCGGCGCGGCGTTCATCAGGGTCTGGAGGTCCCAGTAGTCCCACCACCGCACGATGACCCCGTCCCGGAACTCGTGCACCGAGACGAAGGGGAGGGTGACCTCCTCACCGGTGTGCCAGTGCCAGGTCTCGGTGTGCTCGGTGACCACCGTGTCCCCCTCGGCCACCATCAGGCGCAGATGGTGCTCGTACCCCGAGATGGGCTCGAGGCCCAGGCGGAGGCGGGCCACGATGAGCTCCGGTCCCCGGGCCACGTCGTCGTCCGGCGAGGGCACATCGGTGTACTCGCTGTCGGCGCCGAAGAACGCGCCGATGGCGTCCCAATCGCGCTGGTAGAGCGTCTTCCAGAATGCCCGCACCCGCTCCTTGTTGGCCTCTGCGTTGTCCTCTGCGCCCACCGTCGATCCTCCCGTCGTCGTCGCCCCGGGCGACCCGGGGGCCATGATGGCACGGAGCGGCCCGGCCGGCCCCGGTCGTCGACGCCCGGACCGCAGCGGTCGGACCCCTACCATGCGTAGCGATCATGGACCCTCCCGACCCGACGCCGCGTCACCGACACCTCTCCCCCGCCGCCCGGAGGCGGACCGTCGTCCGGCGGCGGGTGGCGGGGCTGGCCGCGGTCGTGGTGGTGGTGGCGGCCACCGGAACGCTGGTGGCCCGGGCCTCCGGACCCGGGCCGTCCGCCGCCACCGCCACCACGGCCCGGCGCCACCCCCCCACGACCACCAGCGCCACGGTGCCGGCCACCACGACCACGGTCCCCCCGACCACCAGCACGGTGGACCCGGGATCGCTCCCCCAGACCCAGACCTTCCCCTCGGCCACCGACCCGTCGTTCACCGCCCGGATGGACGCCCTGTGGAACGGGGTGGTCACCGGCTCGACGACGCCGGCCCTCCCGGCCTTCTTCCCCCAGGCGGCCTACGTGGCCCTGAAGGACGAGGCCAACCCGGCGGGCGACTACACCGGGCGGCTGCTGGCCGACTACCAGCTGGACATCACCGCGGCCCACCAGCTGGTGGGCACCGGTGCCGCGCTGGTCGGCGTGGACGTCGACTCGGCCTACGGCCACTGGGTGTCGCCCGGCGTCTGCTACAACGACATCGGCTACTTCGAGGTCCCCAACGCCCGGATGGTCTACTCGCTGGACGGCCAGGTGCGCTCGTTCGGGATCGCCTCGATGATCTCGTGGCGGGGCCAGTGGTACGTGGTGCACCTGGGCGCGGTCCTCCGCCCGGGAGAACGGGGCGAGGTCGATGACCCGCAGACCGGCCCCGGTACCTCGGCCTACTCGTCCACCTGCTGACCGGGCGCGGCGCGTCGGGTAGCACCGCCCCTAGCCGGCGGCACCGATCACTGCTGGGCCGAGCCCCGTTCGATGATGCCCTCCCGGCGGGCCGAGAAGGCGGCCTCGTCGAACCGGTCCTTCATCCAGCGCCGGGACCAAGCCGCCTCGTCGCGGTAGGCCTCGGCGTCGTGGCGGTCGGCAAAGGCGTTGTACATGTTCCGGATCTCCCCGAGGGCGACCGGGTCGACCTCGCCGACCGCGGCGGCCAGCTCCCGGGCCCGGTCCAACAACGCGTCGTGGGCCACCACCTCGGTCACCAGTCCCCAGGTGAGGGCGGTGGCGGCATCGACGAAGCTCCCGGTCAGGGACATCCGTCGGGCCCGGTCCACCCCGACCAGCTGGGGCAGGCGGATGGTCAGCCCTCCGCCCGGCATCACCCCGACCCGGGCGTGGGTGTCGGCGAAGGTAGCCCGCTCCGAGGCGATCAGGAAGTCGCAGCCCAGGGCCAGCTCCAGCCCACCGGTGACTGCGGCACCGTTGATGGCCCCGATGATGGGGACCGAGGTCGGGGGCAGCAGGCCCCGCCAGGGCGTGTCCCGCGGCGACCGGGTGCCCACCGCCGACCGGTAGGTCCGGGCCAGGTCCTTCAGGTCGAGGCCGGCGCAGAAGGCCGGGTCCCGGCCGGTGAGGATGGCCACCGAGACGGTCGGGTCCGAGTCCAGGCCGGCCATCGTCTCGGCCAGGCTCGAGAGCATGGCCCCGGTGAGGGCGTTGCGGGACTCGGGTCGGTCGAGGACGACCAGGCAGACGGGCCCGTCCTGCTGCGTGGTGATCATGCCCCGTCTCTACCACGGACCGAGCCGGGCCGAACCCGTGCCCCGGGAGCGCCGGGCCGGGGCCCGGTCCCGCCCCGCCGGTCCCGGCGGCGGCAAACCGGATCGGCTCGTCGGCCGGTACCATCGCTCCGGGCCGCGGGCGCGGCCACCACATCGGTGGGGAGGTAGGGCCGTGCGGAAGTTCATCATCATGGGCATCCAGGGGAGTGGCAAGAGCACCCAGGCCAAGATGCTGGCCGAGGACCTCGACCTGGAGCACGTGAACGTGGGGGACATCTTCCGCTGGAACGTGCAGCACCACACCAAGCTCGGCGCCCAGGTCAAGCGGATCCTGGCGACCGGCCACCTGGTCGACGACGACCTGGTGGAGACGGTGGTCTGCCAGCGGCTGGCCGACCACGACTGGAACTTCGGCTTCGTCATCGACGGGTTCCCCCGCACCGCCCGCCAGGCCGAGTTCTTCCTCGAGCGCTACGACATCGATGGGGTGATCGACCTCCACCTCCCCGACGAGGAGGTGAGCCGGCGGGTGCTGGCCCGCCGCCTGTGCTCGGAGTGCGGGCTCGACTACAACCTGATGGCCCACCGGCCGCAACAACCCGACGCCTGCGACGTCTGCGGGGGGGCGCTGGCGGCCCGGGACGACGACAATCCCGAGGCCCTGGCGGTCAGGCTGGCCCACTACCACGAGCAGACCAAGCCCCTCATCGAGATCTTCGAGCGCAAGGAGTTCGTGGCCACCATCGACGCCACCCGGCCGGTGGACGAGGTCCAGGACTCCATCCGGCGCCGGTTCTCCCTCCCGGCCCGGAGCGCCGCTCGCCCCCCGGCGCAGTAGCGGGCCGGCCCGGCCCGATCAGCCCGAGGCCTTCGATCTGGCCTTCCACTCGGCGGCTAGGACCTTGGCCCGCTCGGCGTTGCGCCGGGCGGCGTCGCGGGGACGCAGCCCCTCGGTGAAGACCCCGCGGATGTACTCCTGCACGTCGGTGGCGGTGGTGGCCACCGTCAACAGGTCGTTCGACGCCTGCAGGTGGGTCCGGATCCCCATCAGGTCCCAGGCCCGCCGGATGTTGGCCTTGGCCGCCATCAGCGTGGTCAGCGGGGCCTGGGCCACGTGGAAGGCCAGCTCGGCCACCTCGTCGTCGAGCCGGTCCCGGGGCACCACCCGGTTGATGAGCCCGATCTCCTTGGCCTCGGCGGCGCTGAGCTCCTGGCCCGTGTACATGTACTCCGAGGCTCGCTTCCAGTTCATGAAGATCCAGGGCTCGATGCCCGTCTCCATGGTGGGCATGGCCATGCCCTGGAGCACGGGGAACTGGAAGTAGGCGTCCTCGGAGGCCACCGTCATGTCGGTGAGCAGCCCCCACACCGTGCCTCCCCCGAGGCAGTAGCCGTGGACCTGGGCGATGGTCACCTTGGGGAAGTCCCACAGCTTGAGCACCGGGGTGCCGTAGATGTCCCACTGGCCCTTCCACGGGCTGCCCAACCGGGCCGTGCTCTCGTCGATCTCGCGCATCTCGGTGCCGGGGGCGCCCCTGACCACGTGGCCGGCGCTGAACCCGGGCCCGTTGGCCTTCAGGATCACCACCTTGATGTCGTAGTCCCGGTCGGCGTCGTCGAGGCAGGTATCGACGTCGAACACCAGGCCCGACGACTGGACGTTGGCCTTCTCCTCGAAGTCCAGGGTGATCCAGGCCACCGGCCCGTCCTTTTCGTAGATCACCCTGTCCAGGGTTCGGGTCTCCATGGCCTGCTCCAGTCCGGACGGTCGAGGATCGCCGTGCCGGTCCGCGAAGCTAGCAAAGACGGCCATCGGGCACCCCGGGGCGGGGGCGGCTCCGTCCCGGGCGGAGGCGCGGCCGGGCCCGGCGGTCGGACCGGGGAACGGCGGGGCGGCATGGGTAGAGTGCGGCGGACGGACCGGAGCGGTCCCGGGGGGGTGACGACGATCGAGATCCGCATTCCCAAGCTGGGCATGGAGATGACCGAGGCCACCCTGGCCCGGTGGTTGGTCGACGACGGCGCCGAGGTCGTGACCGACCAGCCCCTCTACCTGTTGGAGACGGACAAGGTGGAGAGCGAGATCGCCGCGCCGATCAGCGGGGTGCTCCGTCGGATCGGGGAGGAGGGGACGACCTACCCGGTGGGCGAGACCATCGCCGAGCTCGGCCCGGCCTGACCCCGGGGAAACGAGCGTCGGTTCGCCCTGCGGCCGGAGCAGACCCCGACCTATCATGGGCGGCGTCCGATCGGTCGGCCCGGCACCCCGGAGGCCGCCGCGGCGTGGGGAGGATCGTGGGGGACGACGAGGACCAAGTCCGGCGGACCATCGCCGCCTACAGCCAGCACTGCGACGACGGTCGCTTCGACCAGTGGTCCGACCTCTTCGCCGACGACGCCCACCTGGTGCTCGCCGGCCAGACCACCGAGGGTCGCGACGACATCCGACGGTACATGGAGTCGGTGCAGCCCCCCGAGGCCCGGGGCAAGCACATCACGACCAACTCCCTGGTGGAGGTGGACGGCGACACCGCAGTGGCCCACACCGACTACCTGTTCGTCCGGGCCGGAGCCGAGGGCCTGGCCCTGGTGGCCACCGGTCGCTACCACGACCAACTGGTCCGGGACGGATCCCGGTGGCGGTTCCGCCGGCGGGAGATCACCCTGCTCAGTCGGCCCGACGGGAGCGCCGGTGACTGAGGTCGGGGTCCGCCCGGACGCCGTCGACCGGCCGGTCGGCGATGCTGGCCGACGGGCCGTCCCCTTTGCCATGACCACCCCCGACGGCGTGCCGGCCGAGCGCTACTACGACCCGGCGTTCGCCGACCTCGAGCGCCGGTACCTCTGGCCCCGGACCTGGCAGATGGCCTGCCGGCTGGAGGAGCTCCCCGCCCCCGGTGACTACGTGGAGTACACGGCCAGCGACCAGTCCGTCCTGGTCGTCCGCACCGACCCCGACACCGTGGCGGCCTACCTCAACGCCTGCCGGCACCGGGCCACCCAGCTGGCCACCGGGTCGGGCTCCTTCCCCCGGGGCCAGATCATCTGTCCGTTCCACGGGTGGCGGTGGAACCTCGACGGGACCAACTCCTTCGTCTACGGCGACCACGCCTTCGAGCCCGCCCTGCTCGCCCCCGACGAGATCTGCCTACGCCAGGCCCGGGTGGACACCTGGGGCGGGTGCGTGTGGGTCAACCTGGACCCGTCGGCCCCACCCCTGCGGGAGGCCCTCGACCCCATGCCCGGCCTGCTCGACCCCCTGGGCGTGGACGACATGCGGGTGGTGTGGTGGAAGTCGGTGATCCTGCCGGCCAACTGGAAGATGGCCCAGGAGGCCTTCATGGAGGGCTACCACGTCCCCCAGACCCATCCCCAGCTCACCCTCGGCCACCCCGAGCAGTACGACCCCGACAGCCTGGCCTACTCGGTCCACGCCCACGGGCACTCCAGCTTCCAGCTGCGGCCCAACGCCCAGGCCAAGAAGGGCCGCCAGGTGGGGGTGAACGAGATCGACGCCATCCTCGAGTCGGTCCGCCTGCTCAGCACCGGCCTCGAGGCCATGACCCTCGAGCGCGAGGTCCACGTGATCGAGGGTCTGCGCCACCGGCCGGTCCCCGAGGGCAGCACCTTCGGGGCCGAGGTGGTCGCCGCCCTCTACCGGTACGCCGAGGGGGCGGGCATCCCCCTCCCACCGCCCGATCCCGCCGCGCTGGCCCGGTGGGGCGGCGTCTTCTACCTCTTCCCCAACTACTTCGTGCTCCCCCAGTACGGGAACGCCCTGGTCTACCGGGTGCGGCCCAGCGGCGACGACCCCGAGTCGTGCCTGTTCGAACTGTGGTCGCTCAGCATCCCGGCGGCCGGCGGCCCCGTGCCCCGCCCGACCCTGCAGGGCCCCTTCGCCCCGGACGACACCGAGCACTGGCCGCGCATCCCGTTGCAGGACTTCTCCAACATCGGGCGCCAACAGCGGGGCATCCACAGCCGGAGCGTGGACCGGACCCGGCTGTCCCACACCTACGAGGGAGGGATCACCAACATGCACCGCGAGCTCGATCGCTACCTGGCCCGTCCCTGAGTCGGTGGACGTGACCGCCTCGACGGAACCCTCCCGATCCGACGTCATCGTGGTGGGCTCGGGGGCCGCCGCCCTCTCCGCCGCCCTGGCCGCCCGGGCCGGAGGGGCGGGGGTGACCATCGTGGAGCGCACCGAGTCGATCGGCGGCACCACCGCGGTCTCCGGCGGGGGGATCTGGATGCCCCAGAACCACCTCATGGCCCAGGTGGGGTCGACCGACTCGAGGGCCGAGGCCCTGGCCTACATGGGACGGCTCACCGCGGGCCGGACCCCGGCCGACCTGCTCGAGCACTTCGTGGACCATGGTCCGGACATCCTGGCCGGGTTGGAGCGGACCACGCCCCTCGAGCTCACGGCCATGACCTGGCCCGACTACCACC
>DATCBL010000201.1:0-3720 GCA_036511875.1 Acidimicrobiales bacterium | reverse complement strand
CGTCCGGTGCGTCCCGATCGACCTGGCCAGTGGCGACGTGGCCGGCCTGCCCCGGGACGCCGACTACGTGGTCAACTTCGCCGTGTCCAAGACCAACGACTGGGACCTCGACCTCCAGGCCAACAGCGGGGGCCTGGCCTGGTTGATGGAGCACCACCAGGACGCCAGGGCCTTCCTCCACTGCTCGACCACCGGCGTCTACAAGCCCCTGGGCCACCACGTCTTCGCCGAGGAGGACCAGCTCGGTGACAACCACGGCGTGTGGCCCTTCCTCCGCACCTACAGCATCTCCAAGATCGCCGCCGAGGCCACCGCCCGGTGGGCGGCCCTTCGGTTCGGCCTCCCCACCACGGTGGCCCGCCTGTCCGTGCCCTACGGCGACCGAGGTGGATGGCCGGCCATCCACCTCGAGATGATGGTCAACGGGAGCGAGATCCCGGTCCACCTCGATGCTCCGAGCGTCTACCACCCGCTCCACCAGGACGACATCATCGCCATGGTGCCGCGACTGTTGGGGGCGGCCACCACCCCGGCCACCACGGTCAACTGGGGTGGGGACGATGCGGTCAGCATCGAGGAGTGGTGCGGCTACTTCTCCGAGCTGACCGGACTGCCGGCCCGGTTCGCCCCCACCCGGGACACCATCGACAGCGTCCAGATCGACCTGACCCGGATGCACCAGCTGGTGGGTGGGACCAGCGTGGCCTGGCGGGAGGGCATGGGGGCCATGGTGGCGGCGCGCCACCCCGAGCTGCTGCCGGCCTGAGCACCGCCGCGCTCAGGCCGCCGGGGGTGGCGACCCGACTCCGCCGGTCTCGGCGTAGACGTTCCCCACCGACCACGCCGGGCTCGAGGGATCGGGAGACACGGTCAGGACGGCACGACGCTGGAAGACCAGCGTCAACTCCCCCGCCGCCGAGGTCCACAGCCAACGGACCGAACCCGGGTAGAGCGCCACTAGCGGACCGAGCGCGTCCCAGCGCTGCGGGCTGAGGTGGTGGACGACGCCGTCCATCTCCAACACGAACGGACTCCCGATCATCACCTCGGTGCGTCCGAAGCGGAGCCTCGACTGGTGGTCGATCCGGATGAACGACAGGGTGGTCTCCTCGAGGACGAACTCCCGTCCACCGTCGGGGAGCTCTCTGATCCAGCATCCTTCGAGCACCGCGCCATGTTCGCACGTGGCCCCCGATGCTGCACATCGACGCACCCGGTCCGAGACCCGCTTCCGATGGCCCGGCGCGCCCCCATCGGAGGCCCGTCGACCGCGGGTGCACCGAGACACCAGGCCGTCGGGTATCGCCGCAACGACGGGAGGAGGCGCGTCGCTCAGGAGCCGGAGATGGCGTCGAGACGGACCGCCTGGTGCGGCCAGAGCAGCTGGGCCAGCCGCGTGGTCAGCCCGGCCAGTTCGGTGGCCGTCGCCCGGTAGTCGGCGAGGGAGCGTCCGTAGGGGTCCTCGACCTCGTCCACCGAGGACCGGTGCACCAGCGCCTTACGGGTCCGGTCCCCGTGCACCGAGTCGACCCACGAGCCGACGCCCTGGTCCGGTCGGCGGGGGCCCTGCTCGGCGCCCCGTCGCACCAACTCCTTCAGCATGAAGGCCCGGGGCCAGCTCGGAGGGTCGATCAGGATCGCCTCCTGCACGTGGCGGCGGCCCATGCCGATGATCAGGTCGGCCCCCTCGATCAGCGGCCGGGTGAGGGCCCGGCTCCGGTGGTCCCGGAGGTCGATCCCGTAGGGAGCCATCACCTCGAGGACCTCGTCGGGGACGCCCCGGCTCGCCCACTCCCCGCCGACCTGGATCCCGGCCGAGGACACCTCGACCGGGTCGGTGAGCTGCTCGATCTGCTCGGCGAAGAGGGCAGCGGCCATAGGGGACCGGCAGATGTTGGCGGTACAGACGAAGAGGAGGTGAACGAGCCCATGGTACCCGCCACCCGGTGGGCCCCGACGCTCGGGGCGGGATCGGCCGGAGATCGCCGCCCCAGCCCGGCCGGGCGCGTACGCTCAGCCCCGAGGAAGCGGTGCAACCGGCCGGGCCTCCCGGCCACCACCACGCATCACCCTCGGGTCCGACAGCGCCGAACCAGCGAACAGGAGCGAACTGTGCCAACCAACGCCGAGATCGTCACGACCGTCACCGAGGCCCTCGGCCGGGGCGACCTCCTGGCCGTCATGGGCCTGGTGGGCAGAGACGTCCGGTGGGCGGTGAACGCCGCCGACCGGGAGGCCGCACCGTGGTTCCGGGTGTACCAGGGCAAGCGCAGCCTCCCGGACTTCTTTGCCAAGCTGGCCGAGGTCACCTTCACCGACTTCACCCTGAAGGCCATGCTGTCGGACGGGGACCTGGTCATCACCTGGCTCCACGTGGCTTTCACCAGCCCCCAGGGCCGGGACGTGGACATGGAGGAGGTCCAGATCTGGCAGTTGGCCGACGGCAAGGTCCAGTCGGTCGACACCCTCCTCGACACGGCAGCCGTGGGGGCCGCCTTCGCGTGACCTCGCCCGACCCGGTGGCGCTGGTCCACGACTACCTGACCCAACGCGGCGGCGCCGAGCGGGTGGTGCTGTCGCTGGCCGACGCCTACCCCGCGGCACCCCTCCACACGTCGCTCTACGACCCCGGGGGCACGTTCCCCGACTTCGCCGGGTTGCCGGTCCACACCCTCCCCGTCGACCGGATCGGTCTCCTGCGGTCGCACCACCGACTGGCCCTCCCACTGCTGGCCCCGGCGTTCTCACGGCTCACGGTCGATGCCGAGGTGACCATCTGCTCCTCCAGCGGATGGGCCCACGGCGCCCGCGTCACCGGGCGGAAAGTCGTCTACTGCCACACGCCGGCCCGGTGGCTCTACCAGACCGACCGCTACCTCGAAGGCTCCTCTTCTTGGTCGTCCGCCGCCCTCTCGGCGCTGGCCCCGTCCCTGCGCCGGTGGGACCGGAAGGCGGCGGCCACCGCCCACCGCTACCTGGTCAACTCCACCGCGGTCCGCCAGCGGGTGGCCGACCTCTACGGGGTCGACGCCGAGGTGGTGCCCCCACCGATCGAGGTCGACCCGGATGGGGCCGGCACCGAGGTCGCCGGGCTCGAGCCCGGCTTCCTGCTGTGCGTGTCGAGGCTGCTGGCCTACAAGAACGTGGAAGCGGTCGCCGCGGCCTTCGACCTCCTGCCCTCCCTGCGGCTGGTGGTGGTGGGCTCCGGCCCCCTGGCCGCGTCCATCCGAGCCTCCGCCCCGGCCAACGTCACCCTGCTCGGACCGGTGGAGGACGCCGAGCTCCGCTGGCTCTACCGGGCCTGCGCCGGCCTGGTGGCCGCGTCCCACGAGGACTTCGGACTGACTCCGGTGGAGGCGGCCGCCTTCGGCCGGCCCACCGCCGCCCTCCGTTGGGGCGGGTTCCTGGACACCACGGTGGAAGGGACCACCGGGGTGTTCTTCGACCGGCCGGAGCCGCCGCTCATCGCCCGCGCCGTCGAGGAACTGTCGGGGGCCCACTGGGACGCCGAAGAGCTCCGGGCCCACGCCGGGCGGTACTCGGTCGAGCGGTTCGTCGGGAGGATCGACGAGGTGGTGGCCGAAGAGCGCGGCTCGGGCTGACCCGGGGGCTCCGGGACGGGTCGGGCCCGGGTCAGGAGGCGCCGCGACCGCGGAAGACCGTGGCCGGGGTCTGCCAGAGGATCTGCATGTCCCACCAGAACGACCACGAGGCCACGTA
>DATCBL010000200.1:0-3968 GCA_036511875.1 Acidimicrobiales bacterium | reverse complement strand
AAGGCCTCGTTCAGCCAGATCCCGTTCCACCACTTCATGGTGACCAGGTCCCCGAACCACATGTGGGCGATCTCGTGGCAGACCACGTCGGCCACCCGTTCCAGCTCCACCCGGGCCGCCTGGGCCGGGTCGACCAGCAGCACCGACTCCCGGAAGGTCACACAGCCCAGGTTCTCCATGGCCCCGAAGGCGAAGTCGGGGATGGCCACCAGGTCCAGCTTGTCGGCCGGGTAGGGGAGGCCGAAGTAGTCGGAGAAGAAGGTGAGGGCGTGGGCCCCGACGGCCAGGGCGAACGGGGTGAGGTCGGCCTTGCCCGGGGTGTGGACGATCCGCAGGGGCACCCCGCCGACGTCGAGGGCCGGAGTGGCCTCGAGGGGCCCGACGATGAAGGCCACCAGGTAGGTGGACATCACCATGGTCGGGGCGAACCGGACCCGGCGCTTGCCGCCGGCCTCGGCCCGGTCGTCGAGCACCGGGCCGTTGGAGTAGGCGGCCAGTGCGCCGTCCACCACCATGGTCACCTCGAAGGTGGCCTTGAGGTCGGGCTCGTCCCAACAGGGGAAGGCCCGCCGGGCGTCGGTGGACTCCATCTGGGTGGTGGCGATGATGTGCTCGGTGCCGGCGGCGTCGGTGAAGGTCGAGCGGTAGAAGCCGTGCAGCTTGTCGTTCAGGATGCCGGTGAAGGCCAGGTGGAGGGTGGCGGGGCCGGGGCGGAGGGGCTCGGCGAAGGTGAGCACGGCCCGCTCCTCGTCCGGGTCCAGGGCGATGGCGGTGGGGGAGAGGGCGTAGCCGGCGTCGGGGTCGCTGTCGTTGAGCTCGGCGAAGGTGATCTCGAGCTCGGCGGCATTGAGGGTGACGGTGGCCGTCGGCGACTCGACCACCACGTCGATCTCGACGTCGCCGGCGAAGGTGGCCGCGGGCAGGTCGGGGGTCAGGACCAGGCGGTAGGCGAGGGGCCGGACCGAGGTGGGGAGCCGGTACTCGGGGGGGTCGAGGGCGGAGTCGGTGTCGTTCGTCGGTTCGGTCATGGGGGGCAGGCTACCGTCGGGCTGTGCAGAGCGACCCCCAGCCCGACCAATCCTCCGATGGACCCGCGCCGGCTCCCCCCGAGGCGGCCGCCCCGGCCCCCCGCCGCCGACTCGACGTGGTGGCCGTGGGCAACGCCCTCGTCGACGTCCTGGGCACGGCCCGGGACGAGGACCTCGAAGCCCTGGGCCTGATCAAGGGGACCATGGTCATCGTGGACCACGCCCGGTCCGAGGCCATCTACGCCACCATGGGCCCGACCACCGAGGCGTCGGGGGGATCGGCCGCCAACACCGTGGCCGGCGTGGCCGCGCTGGGGGGCCGGGCCGCCTATCTGGCCCGGGTGGCCGACGACCAGTGGGGCCAGGTCTTCACCCACGACATCCGCTCCATCGGGGTGGCCTTCGACCCCAAGCCCACGCCGGCCATCCCCGGACAGGCGGTGACCGGGCACTGCCTGGTGCTGATGACCGGGGACGCCGAGCGCACCATGGCCACCCATCTCGGGGTGTCCGGGGAGTTCGGCTCCGCTGACCTGCACCGCGACCACCTGACTTCGGCCCAGGTGGTCTACCTCGAGGGATACCTGTGGGAGCAGCCCTCGGCCAAGGCCGCCATGCGCGAGGCCATCAACACCGCCCACGCCAGCGATGCCGCGGTGGCGCTCACCGTGTCCGACCCGTTCTGCGTGGAGCACCACCGGGACGAGTTCCTCGAGCTGCTCAACGGGGACCTCGAGATCCTGTTCGCCAACGAGGACGAGGCCATGATGCTCTTCGGGTCGGCCGACTTCGACGCCGCGGTGGAGGCCGTGACCGAGACCGGGGTGCTGGCCGTGCTGACCCGGGGGGCCGCCGGCTCCGTGGTGGTGACGGCGGCCGGCCCGGTGGCCGTGCCGGCCGCCCCGGTCGAGCGGGTGGTCGACACCACCGGGGCCGGCGACCTCTTCGCCGCCGGATTCCTCTACGGGATCACCAACGGTCTGTCTCCCGAGGAGTCGGCCCGGCTGGGCGGCCTCTGTGCCGCCGAGGTCATCTCCCACGTGGGGGCGCGACCCCTGGCCGACCTCCGGGCCCTGGCGGTGGAGGCCGGCCTCTTCCGCTGACCGGCGTCGGACGGCCGAGGAGTCGGCCGCCGGTCAGGCCGGGGGGTTGGCCGCGGGCCGGAAGGCGAAGGGAAGGTCGCCGATGCGCACCAGCGCCGAGGCCACCGCCCGGCCCAGGGGGGCGACGGCGTCGTCCAGGCTGGTGGGGTCGTCGAGGATGGACTCGTCGATCTGGCACGAGCCCTCGTAGGAGACCTCGATGGCGCACTCCGGATGGTCCTGGCCCTCGGTGAGCAGCTGCTCGACGGTGGTCGAGCCCCGGGCCAGGGGCTCGTCACCCAGCACGTCGAGGTGATCGGGCAGCACGCCGAGGAGCGGGGCCACCTCGGGCACCCCGTCGAGGCCCTGGACCCGGAAGGCGATCTCGACCAGCACCTCGGGCAGCTCGTCGGGCTCCTCGCCGATGGCCCAGCTGCGGTAGGAGGTCTGGCTCCACGTCGGCCAGTCGAAGCTGGTGTCCACCCGTATCCGGGCCGGACGCTCCTCCCCGGGAAGGCTGTGGGACGTCTCGAAGCTCACGTCGCCGAGGAAGACGTCCACCTGAAAGCGCTCCTCGACCGCCTGGCGTTGCAGCAGGGCCGCCTCGAAGGCGTGACGATGGGAGACGACGAGTTGGGTGAAGACATGGTCCAGCATGGCGGGGCAGAGGCTACCGTTCTTCCATGCCCGCCTCTGCCGATGCGCTCCGGCCGTCCCCGTGGCTCGAGCGCCGGGTCATCGCCTACGCCCACCAGGGCGGGGCCTGGGAGGCCCCGTCCTCGACCCTGCACGCCATCGCCTCGGCCATCGGGGCCGGGGCCACCGGGATCGAGCTGGACGTCCACGCCACCGCCGACGGGAGGCTGGTGGTGAGCCACGATCCGACCGTCGACCGCACCACCGACCGCTCCGGCGCCATCGCCGAGCTCACCTACCAGGAGCTGTCCACCCTCGACAACGCCCACTGGTGGGCGCCGGGGGCCGACGTCTCGCCCGGGCTCCCGCCCGACCGGTACCCGTTCCGGGGCCGGGCCCCGAGGGACCGGCGCTTCGGCATCGCCCTGCTGGAGGAGGTCCTGGAGGAGTTCCCCGGGGTGGTGCTCAACCTCGACATCAAGCAGACCGCCCCGGTCGTTTCCCCCTACGAGGAGGCCCTGGCCGTGATGCTCCGGCGATTCGGCCGGGTCGACGACGTGATCGTGGCGTCCTTCCTCGACTCGGCCACCGAGGCCTTCTCCACCTTCGCCCCCGAGGTCCCGACCTCGGCCGGCACACTGGCCGTGGCGGCCTTCACCCAGGCCGTCCGGGCCGGGGAGACCCCGGCGCCCCTCCGCCACGTGGCGCTGCAGGTCCCGGCCCGATTCGGCGACGCCACCCTGGTCGATGCCAGGTTCGTGGAGGTGGCCCACGACGAGGGCCTGGCCGTCCACGTGTGGACCATCGAGGAGGAGTCCGAGATGCAGGAGCTCTGCGGCCTCGGGGCCGACGGGATCATCACCGACCGGCCGTCCGCTCTGGTCGAGGTGCTCGAGCGGCTCGGATGTGCCTGGCACCCCGAGGGGTGAGCGCGGCGGAGGCCGGTGGGCTCACCGCGGGCCGCAGGTCCACCGCCGGGCCCGGTCGGCGATCAGCTTTCGGCCGTCAGCCCCGGCCGCAGTTCGGCTTCTTGCCATGGTTGGCCTTCTTCTTGGCCCGGAGCTTGCGCTTGGTGGTTCGTTTGGACACAGTTCGGAAATGGTAGTCGCTCCAGGGCCGGGGTACGCCACGGGGTCGCTCCGGTGACCTGGCTGCTGCGCCACGGCGAGGTGCTGGCTGCGGCCGACGTGGCCGAGACCTTCTCCGAGCGCACCCGGGGCCT
>DATCBL010000199.1:0-2690 GCA_036511875.1 Acidimicrobiales bacterium | reverse complement strand
CAGACCACGATCCCCCACAGCACGGCCGTCAGTACCTGGCCGTCCGATGCCCCGCCCAGCGCGCCGCTGGTGGGTTGCGCGGCCTGGGGTGGGTGTGTAGTGGCGGTGGGCTTGGCTGCGGCCACACCGCTGAAGAGCTTGGAGTGGGTCAGTTGGGCGACCACCACGAGCCGGGACGACGCGCTGAAGCGTGGGTTACAGGTGGTCAGGGTCAGCATGTGACCCGATGTGTTGTCGAGCACGCTGCTGTCGTTGGGCGACACCACTTCGTTGCTCTTCACCGTGTCATAAACGAAGACACCCTGGACGGTGGTCACGACGATCGGATCTCCCACCGCCACGCCGTCGAGGTTGTAGAAGGGGTGACCGTAGGTGGTGCGGTGCCCGGCGACGGAGGCGTTCCCCGACTGCCCGGGCAGCGGCGTGCCGGTGTAGTGACCCGGGCCCTTGCGGAGATCCTGCGTGTTGGTCCCTTCCACCATGATCTGGTTGATCCCGATCTTCGGGATGCGGAGGTCGCCCACCGGTTGCCCCTCGGCCGGCGCGTTGGTGGTCGCGGCCACCGCCGGCGGGCCGGTCGGGAGCGCGTCCTGGGCCGTGGCCTGGTTGAGTGCCTGTTCGAGCTGATTGCTCTTGGCGTCGCTCACGAAGGTGTGCCGGAGCGCCGTTTGGGTGTGGGCCTCCTGCAGGGAGGTGCCCCACACCTGGTAGGCCGCGAAGAGGAGGATGACGACACCGGCCCCGATGAAGATCCGTCCGATGACACCGAGCGCACGCATTGGAGGGAGAGAATACGTCGCCCGGATCCTGCCCCTGGGGCAAGTCCGACGCTCTAGGCGACGGTGACCAGCGTCCCGAGCGGGGTTTGCGGGAAGACGACGGCGGCATTGGCAATCGGCATCTCCACGCAGCCGTCACTCTGGGGGGTGCCGTAGGAGGCCCGCACGAAGCCGTGCAGCGCGTCGCCGCCGTGGAAGTAGCTCACCCACGGAATGCCCGGGTCGACGTACTTCGACCCGTCCGGATTGGTGCCCGACATGGTCGTCACGGTCAGGTGCTCGAAGACCGGCCAGGTTCCCGAGGCCGTCGGCGCCGCGGCGACCCCGGTGTTGGCCGCGGTCTGATAGGTCTCGACCCCGTTCTGGTACACGGTGGCGGTCTCGGGCAGGTTCTGGCTCACGAAGACGTAGCCGTAGGGGAGGGCGTCACCCTGCCCGGCCTGCACCGCGGTCAGCAGATCGGCCCACACCTGCGGCCCGGCCACGCCGTCGGTGGTCAGGTTGTGCTGCGCCTCGAAGTTCATCACCGCGCCCTGGGTGATCACGTTGTTGGTGCCCGGCGTCCACAACGAGGTCAGCGAGGCGGGCTGGCCGGCCCAACGCCAGGTGAAGCTGCCCACCTGGTCGTTGCCTTCTTGGGTGGGCGAGGTGACGGGCGCGGCCGGGGTGAAGTTGAGCGGGAGGTAGCCCAGTTCGGCCAGCAGCTGCTGCAGGCGGAGCGTCGAGCCCTGGGCGACCGTGAAGGCACTCGACACGCTGGCGGCCAGGTGCTGCCCGTGGGCGCCCACCACCCCGGTGGGGCCACCGGGCACCGTGATCGTCTCGGTCACGCCGGGGACCAGTGGCCCGGTGGCTTGATACTGCAGCAGCGACGCGGAGAGCACCGACCACGTGCCGGCCACGGCGGGGGTCAGGGTCGGCATCGGGCTCCCCGGGGCCAGGTCGGTGGAGAAGTGGACGGCGATGGTCGAGCCTCCGGCCACGCCGGTGCCGGTGGGGGCGGTGGACACCACGGTCAGGGGGACGGGAGGGGCGGTGGGGGTCGCCGAGGCATTGGTGCTCCGTGAACGGGCCACCACCACCAGACCGCCGGCCACGACGGCCAGGGCGAGCACGGACAGGGCGGTCACCAGCCACACCCGGGAGTGCTTTTTGGTGGAACTGCTCGATGTGTGTCGGGCCGCGCTCATAGGGCGCCGCAATCCTACTAGCAGAATTGGGCCCTCAGGCTGTCAAGGAGGCCCAAATGACGGCCGTGACCTCGTCCAGGCGTGCCCGGTCGGTCACCTTCTCCCCACCGGCCTCCTGGACGTAGAAGGCGTCAACCACCAGCTCACCGAGGGTGGAGACGCGGGCGGAGACCACATCGAGGTCGGCCTCGAACAGGGAGCGGGTGATGCGGTGGAGCAGCCCCACCTCGTCGGGCGCCCTGACCTCGAACACGGTCGAGCTGGCGGACGCGTCGTAGTCCACGCTCACATCGCTGCCCAGCCGGTGGGCCGCCGACGGCCGGCGGGGCGGGTAGACCCGTTCCCGCTCGCTCAGGCGTTCTCCGAGGGCCAGCCGGTCCGACAGCACGCTCGCCAGGTCCTCCCGGAGACGGGCCGTGTCGGGCCAGGTGCCCCGGGCCACCTCGACCGTGAACACCTCGACGGCGACGCCGTCCTCGCCGCTCACGTTGGCCGCCCGGACATCCATGCCGTGCAAGGCCAGCACCCCGGCCACCGAGGAGAGCAGGCCCGGGCGGTCCGGCGCGGCCACCACCACCTGGGGCGGTTCGAGCGACACGGCGGGCAGCCCCGAGATCCGGACCTCGTCCATCATCGGCCGGTAGGCCGCCGTGATCGAGGCCGGCCGGGCCGGTTCCGCCGGGCCGACGCCGGAGAGCTCTCGGTCGGCCCGCGCCACCAG
>DATCBL010000198.1:0-10352 GCA_036511875.1 Acidimicrobiales bacterium | reverse complement strand
GGGGCCGCGAATGGCCTCGGTGACGTCGGTGCCGTCGACCAGGACCCGTGGACCCACGGCGATCTCGACCGACCGGGCCACCGCGGCCACCGCGGCGCGGTCTCCGGGGTTGACGTCGCCGACGAGGACGGCCCAGGTCACCGCCCGGTACATGGCCCCGGTGTCCAGGCGGTCGACGCCCAGCCGGGCGGCCAGGGCCCGGGACACGGTGGACTTGCCCGAGCCGGCGGGGCCGTCGATGGCGATGACCGGCACCGTGTGCACGTCCGTCCCGGCGCCGGTCACGCGCCCTCCGGGTCGGTCGAGGTCAGCTGGGCCAGGGCGGCGGCGAAGCCCGGATAGCTGGTGGCCACGGTGTCCCAACCCGAGATGGTGGTCTCCCCCGACGACGCCGGACAGGCCGCTCCGGCCACCGCGGCGGCCATGGCCATCCGGTGGTCGCCGCGTGCGTCGATGGTGCCGGGACGCAGCGAGGCGCCGGTGCCGTCGATCACCAGGTCGTCCCCGTCGACGGCGGCGTTCACCCCGAAGGCGCGGACCAGCTCCGCCGTCCCGGCCAGGCGGTCCGACTCCTTCACCCGGAGCTCTCCGACCTCCCGGAACCGGGTCGAGCCGTGGGCCACCGCCGCCGCGACGGCCAGGATGGGCACCTCGTCGAGGGAGGGGATCTCCGCCGCCTCCACCACCGTGCCCTGCAGCGGGCAGAAGTAGCTGGTCACCGAGCCGGTCTGGCCGCCGGCCTCCTCGGTCTCGATGGTGGCGCCCATTCTCCGCAGGACGCCCAGGAACCCGAGGCGCTCGATGCCCAGGTGGATGGCGTCCACCGTGACCAGACTGCCGGGGACGATGATCCCTCCGACCAACCAGAAGGCCGCCTGGGAGGGATCGCCGGGCACGGTGAAGGTCCCCGACCCGAGGGTGCTCCGGCGGACCCGGATGACCCGACCGGCCCCGACCCGTTCGACGTCGATGTCGGCGCCCACCGCGGCCAGCATCTCCTCGGTGTGGGCCCGGGTGGCCACCGGCTCGTGGACCACCGTCTCGCCCTCGGCGGCGATCCCGGCCAGCAGGATGGCCGACTTCACCTGGGCGCTGGCCACCGGGGGGGTGTAGGAGATGGCCCGCAGGGTCCCACCGGTCACCTCCAGGGGCGGCAGGCAGGCGTCCCCCTGGCCGACCACTCCGGCCCCCATGGCCCGCAGCGGCTCGGCCACGCGGTCCATGGGCCGGCGCCGCAGCGAGTCGTCCCCGGTCAGGGTGGTGGTGCCGGCCAGGGTGGCCGTCACCGCGGCCAGCAGTCGCAGGCCGGTGCCCGAGTTGCCGAGGTCGAGGGCGGTGGCCGGGGCCCGCAGCCGGGACCGGCCCCCGGCGATGGTCACGGGGCCCGCCCCAGCGTCGACGCCGGCCCCGAGGGTGGCCACCGCGGCCAGGGTCCGGGCCACGTCGTCGCCCGGCGACAGCCCGTGGATGGTCGAGGTCCCCTCGGCCAGGGCCGCCAACAGGACGGCCCGGTGCGAGATGGACTTGTCCCCCGGGACCGAGACCGTGCCGGTGAGAGGACGGCCCCCCCGGACCACCTGCCGGCCGCCCCGGTCGGCGGTGGGGTCGCTCATCGGGTGGTCCCGGGCGGGGAGCCCGAGGCCCGGTAGCCCCGGTCGGCCAGGGTGGCCAGCAGGGTGGGGGCCGAGAGGTGGTCCACCAACAGCACCAGGACGCCCCGGTCGCCGTCCACCGAGTGGGCGATCTCCAGGTCGAGGATGTTGATGCCCAGCTCGGCGGCGAGCACCGTGACCTCGGCGATGACCCCGGGCCGGTCGGGCACCGGGATGCGCACCTCCACCATCTCCTCGGGCAAGGGGGCCCGGTCGCTCAGCACCCGGCGGGCGGCCGCGGCCCGCTCCAGGATCTCGAGCAGCGAGTCGTGGTCGTGGTCGGCCACCCGCCGGCGCATGGCGCCCAGGGCCTCGATGAGCAGGTCCAGGGTGGCCACGATGGCCTCGGCGTTGTCCTCGCAGATCTCCGGCCAGATGGAGGGCTGCCCGGCGGCGATCCGGGTCATGTCCCGGAACCCCCCGGCGGCCAGCTGGAGGAGGGCGGCGTGCTCCTGGCCCAGCCCGGCGGCCAGGTCCATCAGGGCCGCGGCGGTCAGGTGGGGCACATGGGACACCACCGCCACCAGGGCGTCGTGCTGGTCGGGGGCCAGAGCCACCACGTCGGCCCCGAGGTCGGCCAGGACCCCACGCACCTGGGCGTAGGCGTCCGGGTCGGTGGTGGCGGGGGGGGTCAGCACCCAGGTGGCCCCGACGAACAGATCGCCCGAGGCCCCCTCCACCCCCACCTGCTCCGAGCCGGCCATGGGGTGGCCGCCCACGAAGTAGGGGTGGTCGATGGCCGTGACCAGCGGCCCCTTCACGCTCCCGACGTCGGTGATCACGACATTGGGGCGCCACCGGCCCGAGGTGAGGATCTCCCTGATGACCCCGGCCGCGGCATGGACCGGTGTGGCCACCACCACCAGGTCGGCGTGGACATCGACCCCGTCGACGGTCAGGGCGCCGAGCTCCACGGCGCGAAGGGCCACGCCGTCGCCGGCATCGACCCCGCTCACGTGCCAGCCCCGCTCCCGCAGGGCCAGGCCCACAGATCCCCCGATGAGCCCGGTGCCGAAGATCATGGCCCGGGGCGTGACCCGCAGCCCGGGGCCCCCCGCCGGCGCCGGGCCCGGGCCCTCAGTCGGGGAGGTCGTCACGGAGTCCCTGGGCGCCCTCGAGGTAGACGTGGTGGATCTGGTCCCGGGGCCGGTCCGTGGTGACGTGGAGCATGACCCGGATGCAGTGCTGCACCGAGCCGACGACGGCCAGCTCGCGGGCACAGATCAACGGCACCGCTCCGAGGCCCATCGACCGGGCCGCGGTGGCCGGGAACATGGAGGTGATGTCCTCGGTGGCGGTGAACAGGATGGAGATGAGGTCGTCCTCGACCAGCCCGTTGCGGTCGAGGATCAGCCGCAGCAGGGCCACCACCCGCTCGGTGATGGCCTCGGGGGTGTCGGCGTCGACGGTGGTGGCGCCGCGCACGGCTCGGACGTTGGGGGACATCAGCCAGGCATGTTACTCAGGCCCGTCGTCGGCCCCAACTGCTCGATCCCGGGTGGCGGGGCTGGCCGTCCCGGACTCCTCGCCCACCGGGGCGGCCGCGGCAGCCAGGCTCCGGACCTCGTCGAAGGTGAGGGGCCGGTAGGAGCCGGGCCCGAGGGACGGATCGGCCAGGGGGCCGATCCGGGTCCGGACCAGGCGGACCACCGGGTGGCCCACCGCCTCGCACATCCGACGGATCTGCCGGTTCCGCCCCTCGTGGATGACCATCCGCAGCAGGGTGGGGGCGACGGTGGCCACCCGGGCCGGGGCGGTGGGCCCGTCGTCGAGCTCGACGCCCTCTCTCAGGCGTCGCACCTCCCCCGACGTGGGCTCGCCCTCCACCTGGACCAGGTACTCCTTCGGCACGCCGAAGGAGGGATGGGTGAGCCGGTGGGTCAGGTCGCCGTCGTTGGTCAGGATGAGGAGCCCCTCCGAGTCCATGTCCAGGCGCCCGACCGGAAACACCCGGGTGTCGGGGGGGACCAGGGACAGCACGGTCGGCCGGCCATGGGTGTCCTCGACCGTGCAGACCACGCCGGCCGGCTTGTTCACCAGGTAGTGGACCAGCCCGGGGCGCACCGGGAGCGGAACCCCGTCCAACTCCACTCGGTCCGCCGTGGGGTCGACCCGTCGCCCGAGGACGGGCACCTCCCCGTTGACGGTGACCCGGCCGTCCACGATGAGCTCCTCGCAGACCCGGCGGGAGCCGACTCCGATCCGGGCCAGCACCTTCTGCAGACGATCTCCGGTGGCCAGGGGGGGTGGGGGACGGTCCGGCCCGTCAGGCATCGCCGACCGGGCGCATCTGATCCTCCAACTCGGCCAGGGCCTCGGGCCCGGGCAGGAGGTCCTCGACCGGCGGGAGCTGGTCCAGCCGGTCGAGCCCGAGTCGCTCCAAGAAGGCGTCGGTGGTGGCGTACAGCACGGCCTGCCCCGGGCCCGGGGCCCGGCCCACCGCGGCGATGTAGCCGCGGTGCTCGAGCAGGCGGACCACCCCGTCCACGTTGACCCCCCGCAGGGCGGCGATCTGGGCCCGGGAGACCGGCTGCTTGTAGGCCACGATGGCCAGCGTCTCGAGGGCGGCGGCCGACAGTCGCGACGAGACGCCCACGTTGGCGAAGCGCTCGACGTAGGGGGCCAGGTCGGGATGGGTCTGGATGCGGAACCCCCCGGCGATCCGGACCACGTCGAAGCCCCGGCCCTCGGTCCGGCAGGACTCGGCCAGCTCGTCGCACAGGGGGTCGATCTGCTCGACGGGCACCTCCAACAGCTCGGCCAGGAGCCCGGCCGGGACCGGCTCCACCGCCACGACCAGCACCGCCTCGATGGCCCGGGCCTCGGGTGACAACGGCACGGTCAGCCCTCGTACTCGTCGTAGAGGCCGGCCCCGACCGGCACCGGCCGGCGGTCGTCGGCCAGCCAGCCCACCTCGAGGTCCCCGAAGGTGTGGCCCTGGTCCAGGGTGACCCGCCCCTGCTTGCAGAGCTCGAGCAGGGCCAGGAAGCTCACGATGATCTCCATGCGCGAGGTGAGGTGACGGGTCAGCGAGCGGAACGTGGTCGCCCCCACGGAGGGCAGCCGCCGGGACAGGTCGGAGACCGCGTCGGCCACGGTGACCGTGTCGACGGTCACGTGGTAGAGGTCGACCACCGGCACCGGCCGCTCGGCGGTGGCCCGGAGGAAGGCCGCGGCTAGCTGGTCGGGGGTCACGCCCTCCAGGAGGTCGGGGGCGTGGACCACGAAGTCGAGCTCGAGGCCGGCGGTCCGGGGCACGGACCGGGCCGCCTGCTCGAACAGGACGGCGAAACCGTCGGCGGCGGCGGCATAGGCCTGGCACTCGAGCAGCCGGGCCAGCAGCAGGTCCCGCTCCTCCCAGCCCACCAGCTCCTCGTCGGGGTCGATATCGTCGGGACCGGGCAGCAGGCGCCGCGACTTGAGCTCGATGAGCACCGAGGCCACCATCAGGAACTCGGAGAGGGTGTGGAGGTCGACGGACTCCCATCCGGCCACCTCGGCCACGAAGGCGTCCACGACCGCGGCCAGGGGGACGTCGTACAGCTCCACCTCGTGGCTGTTGACCAGCTGCAGGAGCAGGTCGATGGGGCCCTCGAAGACCGGGGTGGAGACAGAGGCGGTCATTCCTCACGACCCTACCGTCTGGGACCGGCCATTCCGCGCACCTCCGGGCCCGACCTACGATGACCCCCCATGTCCCGAGTACTGTCCGGAATTCAGCCCAGCGGCGACCTCCACCTGGGGAACTACCTGGGTGCCGTCCGCAACTGGGTGGCCGATCAGGACACCCACGACGCCTACTACTGCATCGTGGACCTGCACGCCCTGACCCTCGACATCGCTCCGGACGAGCTCCGCACCCGGACCGCCGAGACCGCCCTCGACCTGCTGGCCGCCGGCCTCGACCCGGAGCGGTGCACCCTCTTCGTCCAGAGCCATGTGAGCCAGCACACCCAACTGACCTGGCTCCTGGAGTGCACCGCCACCATGGGGGAGCTGAGCCGCATGACCCAGTTCAAGGAGAAGAGCGCCGGCCAGGACTCGGTGCGGGTGGGCCTCTACACCTATCCGGTGCTGCAGGCCGCCGACATCCTCCTCTACGACGCCGAGCGGGTCCCGGTCGGCGACGACCAGCGCCAGCACATCGAGCTGACCCGCGAGGTGGCCAACCGGTTCAACCACCGGTACGGACCGACCCTGGTGGTGCCCGAGGCCGCCATCCCGGCGGCCGGGGCCCGGGTGATGGACCTGCAGCATCCCGGGGCCAAGATGTCCAAGTCGGTCAACTCCCCGCTCGGGACCGTCCTGATGTTTGACCCCCCCTCGGAGATCGAGCGCAAGGTGAAGAAGGCGGTGACCGACACCGACGGGGAGGTGCGCTACGACCCCGAGTCCAAGCCCGGCCTGTCCAACCTGCTGGTGCTGCTGGCCGTGGCCACCGACCGCACGCCGACCGAGGTGGCAAACTCCTACCAGCGCTACGGCGACCTCAAGAACGACGTGGCCGAGGCCCTGGTCGAACTGCTGCGCCCGGTCCGCGAGCGCCGGGAGGCCCTGGCCGCCGATCCCGGCGCCCTGACCGCCCTGCTGGCCACCGGGGCCGACAAGGCCCGGGTGGTGGCCTCGGCCACCTACCGGCGGGCCGCCGAGGCCATCGGGCTCCTCGGCCCGGGCTAGGCGGCCGCCGAAGACCGGCTCAGCACCGAGGCCGTCCCGAGCCTGCCGCGGTCGATCGGGGCCGGTGGGCGGCGCTCCGGGCGCACCGAAACGCCCGTGGCCCCGTGCTTGAATGTCCCGGTGCAGGTGCGCCCAGCTGGGAACCCACCGGATGGGGCCACGTCCGATCGGCCGCCGGGCCCGGCCGACGTGGGGGTCGGCGTGGAGGCCGACCCGGGTGGCGAGCCCACGGCCGGGTCGACCGGGGTGGCGAGGTTCCTGGTCCTCTCCCTCCGCCCGGTCCTCATCTACGTGGCCTCGCGGATCGGCACCCTGCTGGTGGGCGGGGCGGTGGCCGACGTGGTCCACCGCTCGCTCGGCTGGACGTTGAACGCCTGGGACAGCCACTGGTACCTGTCCATCGCCAGCTCCGGCTACGTCCACAGCGTCCCGGCCGGGTATGGCGATCCCGACCAGACCAACCTGGGGTTCTTCCCGCTCCTGCCCCTGCTCATCCGGGTCACCCACGCGGTCACCGGGCTCCACTGGACGGCCTCGGGGCTGGTGACCACGTTCGGCCTGGGCCTGCTGGCCTCGGTGGCGGTGTGGTGGCTCCTGCGCGACGTCTTCGGGACGTCGGGGGCCGACCGGGGGACGGCGCTGGTCTTCTTCTCCCCCGGCGCCTTCGTCCTCAGCCTGGTCTACTCCGAGGGAGCCACGGTGCTGCTGGTGGCCTGCGCCCTGTTGGCACTTCGGCGTGGTCGCTGGCTCCTGGCCGGAGTGGCCGCCGCCGTGGTGTCGGCCGCCGACCCGGTGGCCGTGGCGGTGATCGCGCCCTGTGCCGTGGCCTCGTACCAGGCCATCCGGCGACGAGGCGAATGGCGGTCACTGGTGGCCCCGCTCCTGGCCCCGGTCGGGATCGTGGCGTTCTTCGCCTATCTCTGGGCCCACACCGGCTCGCCGCTCGAGTGGTTCCACGCCCAGCGCCACGGGTGGCAGAGCGGGGCCTACGGCTACGGGGTGCCCCGGGCCTTCTCGCAGGTCTTCCACAACGGCTTCGCCAGCGTGAACTGGACGGTGAAGTCCACCAGTGCCATCGTGGCCGTGGTCCTGCTGGTGCTGTTCTTCCGGGCCCACCCCCCAGCACCCTGGATCGCCTATGTGGTCGCGGTGCTGGCCCTCGGGATCATCTCCCCCATCATCGGGATCACCCCGCGCCTGCTGCTGCGGTGCTTTCCCCTGCTGGGCGTGGTGGGGGCCCGGCTCCCCCGCCTGTGGTTCGAGGTGGTGCTCGGCCTCTCCGCCCTCCTCCTGGCCGCGCTGGCCGTGGCCTCCCTGGGCGGCCCGGCCTTCACTCCGTGAGCGAGGGCTCGGCCACCCGGGCCGGGGTGGCCACCAGGCTGCGCAGCTGACCGATGGTCCACACCACCAGCAGGCCCACCACGACCAGGCGGGCCATGATCGAGAGGTACCCGAGCCACGAGTTGGGCCCGGTGTGGTCGGGCACCCGCACCACGAACTCGTACCACCAGTCGTAGACCGCCGCCGCCCCCAGGGCCACGCCGAACCGGGCCGGCGCCGAGATGAGGGCTCCGGCGGCGAACACCCACAGGACGTACTGGGGGTTCCACACCTTGTTGACCATCATCCACACCATCACGGCCAGGGCCGATCCGAGGGCCACCGCCCGGGACTGGTCGGCGGCACCGGCCCGCCAGACCATGCGGGCGCCGTAGCCGAGGGCGGCCGCCACGATGAGGAGGGACGCCGCGTTGACCAGCTGGTTGCTCACCACGGTGGTGCCGAGGACCTTGCTGGCCAGCACCCAGACCGAGTCCTTCTCGGCGCGCTGGCTGTTGAAGCGGAAGAACCACAGCGTGTTGGACGGGGCCACCACCAGCAGCGGCACCATGACCACCGCGCCGACCACCGTGAAGGGGACCAGCCAGCGGACCAGGGCCCGGACCGGGGGATCTCCGCCCGGGCCGCGCCCCCCGTCCCCGTCCGGGTCCGGCCCGGCCGACCGCCACCACCGGGACCCGAGGGCGGCCAGGGCCATGGGGGCGACCACCACCGGGAACAGCTTGAAGAACGTCCCGGCGGCGGTGGCGGCACCGCTCAGCCGGTAGCGCCTCTCGCCGAACCACACCACCGCGCCCACCAGGAAGAGGATCCCGATCAGGTCCCAGTTGATGCCGGCGTCGAGGAGGAGGGCCGGGGAGGCGGCGATCCACCACGCCGAGTTCGCCCGCTGCCGCCGGACCAGGGCGATGGAGCCGAAGGTGGCCGCCGCGGTCAGGACGCCGGCCGCAGCCAGCCACGACGCCGGGCCCCCGGGCAGCAGAGCCGGGAGCCAGAGGGTGAGGCCCAGGAGCACCGGGTACTCGATCCGGTCGTGCACGTAGGGCAGCGGGTGGACGAACTGGAGTCCGTGGGCGTAGTGGGTGAGGCCCAACCAGATCACGTCGCTGTAGACGTGGTGGTCGAGCGACCAGGTGGAGTAGACCCGTCCGTCGGTGGTGTGCGACAGCCCCCGGGCCAACCAGACGTAGTCGAGCAGGAGCAACACGCCGGCCAGGGCGTAGGGTCCCCACCGGCGGAAGGAGACCGCGAGGGGGACCGGGGTCACCCCAGCAGGCCCGCCCACCAGTTGATGATGTGGCCGATCAACTGGGACCACTCGTTGCGGAACAGCAGGATCAGGATGAGGGGCAGGAACATGAGGAAGGGCTGGAGGTCGTAGTACCGGGGCAGCATGCGGGCGGGCAGGAACCGCTCCAGCACGGCGGCGCCGTCCAGCGGCGGGCAGGGGATGCAATTGAACACCCCGAGCACGATGTTGGCGATCCCGGCGATGAACAGGATCTGGCCGAGCAGCGTGGGCGGGTAGAAGCCGGCCACCACCGCGGCCCGGGTCCCGGGTGAGGAGGTGGCGACGAAGACCACCCCGAGCAGGGCGGCCAGGGCGAAGTTGGTGATGGGCCCGACCAGGGACACCACCACGGTGTGGTTGCGCGGGCTCCGGAGGCGGTTGGTGCTGACCGGCACCGGCTTGGCCCAGCCGTAGGCCCCGATGCCGGAGAGGGACAGGATGGCCGGTACCAGCAGGGTCCCCACCGGGTCGACGTGCTTGACCGGGTTGAGGGTCAGGCGCCCGGCCCGCTTGGCCGTGTCGTCGCCCAGGGCCAGGGCCACCACGCCGTGGGACAGCTCATGGAGGATGATCGAGGGGATCAGGACGCAGAAGTAGATGATCTCGAACCGGTTGATCCGGTGGGTGGTGAGGAGGATGATGATCAGGGCGGCCGCCACCACCATGATGATCAGGGTCCGCTGGTCGGGCTGGAACCGCCGCCGGGACCGACCGCTGCCCCACGACCCCCCTCTGGAGCCTCCGAAGGCCATCAGCGGTCCGGCCCGATCAGGGCCGGTTGGCGTGGTCGATGCAGTACCGGGCGGCCGGCATGGCCTCCAGCCGGGCCGGCCCGATGGTCACGCCGCACTCCTGGCACCGTCCGTAGGTGCCGTCCTCCAGCCGTTCGAGGGCCCGGGCCACCTCGTCCAGCTTCTCCTGCAGCTGGCCGGCCAGCGCATCGGCCTCGCCCCGCTCGGCGGTGACTTGACTGGTGTCGGCGAAGTTGGGGTCGTAGTCGAGCCCACCGCCCTCGCCGTGGCCCAGTTCGGACAGCTCCGACTTCAGCTGACGCCGCTCGTTCTCGAGCAGGTTGCGGTAGTCGATGGTGGGGGCGTCACTCGTCACGGCAAGATCCTACTTGAGCTGGGGAGTAGTAGCCCGCGGGTGGGCCCGCTGGTACGTGTCCCGCAAGTGGTCCTGGCTGAGGCGGGTGTAGATCTGGGTGGTGGCGATGGACACGTGGCCCAGGAGCTCCTGGACCACCCGGATGTCGGCCCCGTGGGCCAGCATGTGGCTGGCGCACGAGTGACGGAGGACGTGCGGGCTGACCACATCGCCGAGGCCGACGCGTTGGGCCCGGTGGTGGACGACGGCCCACGCCCCCTGGCGGGAGAGGCGGCTGCCCCGCA
>DATCBL010000197.1:0-5567 GCA_036511875.1 Acidimicrobiales bacterium | reverse complement strand
TCGGCCCGCACCGGTCTGTAGGCGGCCCCGGCCGCCCACCGCGCCCCCCTCGACGGACCGGGCGGGGGCGATGCCGGGTGGGTGGCGGTCGGAGGACCCGTCCTAGGATCGAGTCCGACCGGAATCGTCGCACCGGTCGAGGAGGTGGATCATGGTCACCCAACTCTCGAGCACGCCGGCCGCCCCCGACGTCACCCCACCGGAGTCCGCCGAGCGGGCCACCGGGGCGAGATCGCCCGACGCCCCGGGCGCTCGCCCCGACCCCAGCGCCGCCGCGGTGCTGGCCCCGTTGGTCAGGGCGGTGGCGGGCCCGGATGTGCCGGTGCGATTCGAGTTCTGGGACGGATCCGGTCTCGGTCCGACCGACGGCATCGGGACCCTGCGGATCCGCTCGGCCGACGCGGTGCGGCGGATCCTGTGGGCCCCGGGCGAGCTGGGCGTGGCTCGGGCCTACGTCTCCGGCGACCTGACCATCGAGGGCGACCTCTATGCGCTGCTGCGCGCCCTGCACGACGCCTCGCCGAGGGACCTCCGCCAGATCGGCCTGCGGGCCCTGCCCACCGCGGTCGGGGCCGCCCGTCGGCTGGGGGTCCTCGGGCCCCCTCTGCCGGCGCCGCCCGAGGAGTGCCGACCGGCCGGCCGCGTGCACTCGCCGGCCCGCGACGCCGAGGTGGTGAGCCACCACTACGACGTGGGCAACGACTTCTACCGCCTGGTCCTCGGACCCAGCATGACCTACTCGTGCGCCCGGTTCGTCGACCCGACCACCTCGCTGGAGGAGGCCCAAGCGGCCAAGCACGAGCTGATCTGCCGCAAGCTGGGCATCGACGGCCGCCCCGGGGCCCGGCTCCTCGACGTCGGCTGCGGATGGGGCTCCATGGCCATCCACGCCGCCAGCCGGCACGGCGCCCGGGTGGTCGGGGTGGCCCTCAGCCGCGAGCAGGTGGACCTGGCCGCCCGCCGGGTGGCCGAGGCCGGCTTGGACGGGCAGGTGGAGATCCGCCTGCAGGACTACCGGGACCTCCGGGGCGAACGGTTCGACGCCATCTCCTCCATCGGGATGTTCGAGCACGTGGGCAGCCAGCGGATGATCCGGTACTTCGAGACCCTGCACGGGCTGCTGGCCCCGACGGGGAGACTGCTCAACCACGCCATCTCCAAGCCCGGGGGCACCGTGCTCGGGAGGCGGTCCTTCGTCGGCCGGTACGTGTTCCCCGACGGCGAGCTCCTGGACGTGGCCGAAGTGGTGCGGGCCATGCAGCACACCGGCTTCGAGGTCCGGGACGTCGAGTCGCTCAGGGAGCACTACTCGAGGACCCTGCACCACTGGGTGTCCAACCTGGAGGAGCATTGGGAGGAAGCGGTGGCCCTGGTCGGACTGCCCCGGGCCTCGATCTGGCGGCTGTACATGGCGGCCTCGGCCAACGGCTTCGACGACGGGGGCCTGGCCATCCACCAGGTCCTCGGCGTCGTCCCCGGACCCGGCGGGCAGAGCGGCATGCCCCGCACCCGGACCGGCTGGGACTGAGCCAGCGACGAACGGTGGCCGGGACCCCGCGGTCCGGCCCGTTGACCACCCGGTGGCATAGCCTCTGACTCGCCCTATCTGTCCTGTGCCCACCCGGGAGACCCTCCATTGACCGCTCAGCACCTGTTCACCGTGCTGTTCAACGCAGGGATCGCCATCTCCATCGGGGCGACCGTGGCGTCGCTGGGCATGTCCTTCACCGTCCGCCAACTGGTCGCTCCCCTGCGCCGAGTAGTGCTGGTGGTGGCCATTATCGTGCTCAACGCCCTGGTGATACCGGCCGCCGCCTGGGGAATAGCCCGGGCGACCCCGATGGCCAATCAGTACGTCGCCGGCCTGGTGCTGGCGACCATCGGGATGGGCTCGGCCGGCGCCTTGAAGGGCGCGCAGCTCGCCAAACGAGCCGACCTGCCCCTGGCCGTGTCGCTCGTGGTGGTCCTCCAGGTCGCAGACATCGTGGCCGTGCCGCTGTGGGCCGGGCACGTCGTGTCGGGCGCCTCGATCAGCGCCTGGGACATCGTGAAGGACCTGCTGCTCCTGGTCCTGGCCCCCCTGGCGGTCGGGTTGCTCCTCAAAGCCCGCTACCCCGATAACGCCAGCGGCTGGCAACCCGACCTGGTCAAGGCCTCGAACCTCGCGCTGGTGGTCGCGCTGGCCACCGGCATCGCGGCCAACTGGCACACCATCGTCACCATGTTCGGCTCCTGGGTGATCCTCACCGCCATCATCATCACCGTGCTGTCCCTCGGCCTCGGTGCCCTCCTCGGCGGGAGGAGCCCGGAGACCCGGGCGACCACGACGCTGGTCTCGGGGATGCGGTTCGCATCCCTGGGCCTGATCATCATCGGTACCCAGCTCGGTGGGTCCGCCAACTACATCGGTCCAGCCATCACCTTCGCCCTGGTGTCACTGATCCTCCCGATGCTGCTGGCCGTCGAGATCGGGCGAACGGCCACCACCGAACCCGGGCTCGAACCCGTCGATGGACCCGGGCCGGCCTGACTGCACCAGCCAGGGCGGAGGGCCGGAGACCGGGGAGAGGACCGGAACCCGGTCACCCGATTACCTGTTCAGCGGAGGCTGAGCTCCTTGCGGTAGACGCGGGCCGGGCCCAGCTCCACGATCGAGGCGGCCAGGCGCTCGAACACCCGGGCCACCTCGCTGTTCGGCTCGGCCGAGACGGCGGGCCGGCCGTCGTCGCCCCCCTGGCGCAGGGCGGGGACCAGGGGCACCTGGGCCAGCAGGGGCACCCCGAGCTCGCCGGCCAGCTGGGCTCCCCCACCCGCCCCGAACAGCTCGTAGCGCTTCCCGTCGTCGCCGGTGAACCAGCTCATGTTCTCGATGACCCCCCGCACGGCCAGCTTCAGTTTGCGGGCCGCGTAGGCCGACCGCTGGGCCACCCGCTCGGCGGCCGGCTGCGGGGTGGTGACCACGAAGACCTCGGTCTTGGTGAGGTACTGGCCGAGCGAGAGCGTCACGTCCCCGGTGCCCGGGGGCATGTCGATCAGGAGGTAGTCGGGCTCGCCCCAGTAGGCGTCGACCAGGAACTGCTCGAGGGCCTTGTGGAGCATCGGGCCCCGCCAGATCACCGGGGTGTCGTCAGGGACGAAGTACCCCATCGACAAACAGCGCACCCCGTTGGCGGTGGGGGGCACCACCAGGTCGCCGATGATCAGCGGGTCCTCGGTGACCCCGAGCATCTTGGGCACCGAGAACCCGTAGACGTCGGCGTCGAGAATGCCGACGTCGTAGCCGGAGCGGGCCAGGGCCACCGCCAGGTTGACGGTGACCGACGACTTCCCGACGCCCCCCTTGCCCGACGAGATCCCGAGGATCCTGGTCTTCGAGCGGGGCAGCATGAACCGGTTGGGCCGGCCCTCCTCGTGGCCGAGGCGGGCGCCACCGTGGGCGTCGTCGTGCCCGTGACCGCCGTGGTCGTGCCCGTCATCGGGAGCGTGCTGGGTGCCCCCGTCCACCGGCTCGCCCCGGAGCAGCATGCGGAGCCGGGCCCGGGGCTCCTCGTCCATGACCGCGGTCCCGACGGTGACCTCGTCGACCCCGGCCAGCGCCCCCACCGCCCGGCGCACCCGCGCCTCCAACTCCTCGACCTGGGGGTAGTGGGCCACGGGCAGGGCGAGCTCGACGGCGACCCGCTTGCGCTTGGTCTGGACGGGGCCGACCATGCCCAACTCCCCCAGCGGCCGTCGCAGCTCGGGGTCGGTCACCGCGCCAACTGCGGCGGTGACCTGGGACTCGTCGATGGACATCCAGCAGCTCCTCGGGGAAATTCGGCGTCACCGGTAGACTACGTGACGTGCACCCCGACTCGAACAGTGGCGCCCCGGTGGCTGCGGCTTTCGCCGCCCCGAGCGCGGCCGCCATCCGGGGCACCGGCCCGGGCGCCGAGGCCCGGCCCCGGGCTCGGGGCGGCGACTCGACCGAGTCCGACAGCCACTTCTCCGCCGCGGTGACCGCGGTGACCGCGGCGTTCGGCGACCCGACCCGCCGGGAGATCTACCTCTTCGTCCGGTCCAATCCCGGGGCCACCGCCTCCGAGGTGGCCAAGCGCTTCTCCCTTCACCCCAACGTGGCCCGCCACCACCTCGACCGGCTGGCCACCGGCGGCTACGTCGAGGTCACCATGGAGCGGGCCGCGGGCAACGGGGCGGGTCGGCCCTCCAAGCGGTTCCGCGCCGTGGGCAACGACCCGACCCTCGACCTGCTGACCCGCCGCGACGACCTGCTGGTGCTGCTGCTCCAAGAGGCGCTCCAGCTCCTCGGCCCCGCCGCTGCCGAGGGGATGGCCGAGCGAGTGGGCGAGGAGTACGGGCGGACCCTGGCCGGGCAGATGTCCCCGGGGGACAGCCAGCTGTCGCTCCGCACCGCCATGCATGCCATCGCCGACACCCTGACCGCCCACGGCTTCGCCGCCCACGCCGAGGACCAGGGCGCCAGCACGGCCGTGGTGGCGGAGAACTGCCCGTTCGGCAACGCCGCCTCGCAGTACCCGGTGCTGTGCGCCGTCGACCGCGGCATGGTCAAGGGCCTGTTGGCCGGGCTGTGCGGCGAGGAGTCCGGGGGGACCGTTCCGGTGGTCCTGTCCTCGTCCCGGGCCCGCGGCGACGACGCCTGCGCTGCCGTGGTCTGACCGGCGAGCCGGCCGGTGGCCCGTCACTACCTCGACCACGCCTCGGCCACGCCGCTGCGCCCGGAGGCCCGGGCCGCCATGGCCGCCTGGGACGAGCTGGGCATCACCGCCGACCCCGGACGGGTCCACACCGAGGGCCGGATGGTCCGGGTGGCCCTGGAGGAGGCCCGCGCCCAGGTGGCCGAGCTGTTCGGTGTCCGGCCCCGGCAGGTGGTGCTCACCTCGGGCGGCACCGAGTCGATCAACGCCGCGGTATGGGGAGCCCTCGGTTCCCGGCCCGGCCCAGTGGCCTGCGCGGCCGTCGAGCACTCGTCGGTGCGTGACGCCTCAGCCCGGTCGGGCCCGGTCGTAGAGATCGTCGTGGACCGGACGGGACGGATCGAGGTCGGGGCGGTCGAGGACGCCCTCGGGCGCTGCCGGGCCGTCCACGGGAGGGCGGCGGCGTTGGTGCACTGCCAGTGGGCCAACCACGAAGTGGGCACCGTCCAGCCGGTGGCCGAGGTCGTCGAGCTCTGCCGCCGGAACGGGGTGCTCTCCCATGTCGACGCGGTGGCCGCCGCCGGTCAGGTCGCCTGCGACGTCGGGGCGCTCGACGCCGACCTGGTGTCGGTCTCGGCCCACACCATGGGCGGGCCCGCCGGCATCGGCGCCCTCATCGTGCGACGGGGGCTCCGGATCGATCCGTTCCTGGTCGGAGGGGAGCAGGAGCGGGCCCGTCGGGCCGGCCTGGAGGACGTCAGCGGGGCCATCGGCTTCGGCGCGGTGGCGTCGGAGCTGACCCGGCCCGGGGCCCTCGGCGGCGAGGCGGCCACCGCCCGGGCCCGGACCGACGGGTCGGCCAGCACGGCGGCGGCGGCGGCGAAGCCGACCGCCCCGGCCACGTTCTCCAGT
>DATCBL010000196.1:0-2368 GCA_036511875.1 Acidimicrobiales bacterium | reverse complement strand
CTCGTTCCAGCGCTCGCGGTCCTCGGCCAGATCGATCGAGGCCGGCGAGGTGCCAAGCACCAGGTCCTCGGGGATCCCCGCCGCCAGCTTGAGCGGCGTCTGTCCGCCCAGGGAGACGATGACACCGACCAGCCGGCCTGCGCCCACCGATGCCGCCCGCTCTGCCTCGAGCACGTTGGCCAGGTCCTCGGGGGTGAGTGGCTCGAAGTAGAGCCGATCCGAGGTGTCGTAGTCGGTGGAGACCGTCTCGGGGTTGCAGTTGACCATCACCGTCTCGTACCCCGCCGCCCGCAGGGCGAACGAGGCGTGGACACAGCAGTAGTCGAACTCGATGCCCTGGCCGATCCGGTTGGGTCCCGAGCCCAGGATGATCACCCGGGGACGCTCCGACGTCCCGACCTCGTCCTCGTCCTCGGTGGTCGAGTAGTGGTAGGGGGTGCGGGCCTCGAACTCGGCCCCGCAGGTGTCCACGGTCTTGTAGGTCACCCCGACCCCGAGGCCGGTGCGGGCCCTCCGGATGTCGTCGGCGGTGACCCCCTCCCCGAACAGGTAGGCCAGCTGCTCGTCGGAGAAGCCCAACTGCTTGAGCCGTCGCCAGGCCCGGCGGTCCAGGTCGCCGACGGTGACCCCGAGGGTCACCTGCAGGTCGAGGGCCATGCGGGCGTCGGTGACCTCGGCCATGGCCGAGAGGAACCACGGGTCGATGCCGGTCACCTCGGCCAGCCGGTCGACCGGGACGCCCCGGCGCAACAGGGCCTCGACCTGGAAGATGCGCTCGGGCGTGGCCGACGCCGCCGCCTCCTCCAGCCCGTCGGTGGTCACCGACTCGTAGACCTCCTCGGCCGGGTCGGCGTTGAGCCCGTGGCGGCCCTGCTCCAGCGAGCGCACCGCCTTCTGGAGCGACTCGGGGAAGGTGCGACCGATGCCCATCACCTCGCCCACCGACTGCATCCGGGTGCCCAGCCGGTCGGTGGCTCCGGGCAGCTTCTCGAAGGCCCAGCGCGGGATCTTGGTCACCACGTAGTCGATGGTGGGCTCGAACGAGGCCGGGGTGACACCGGTGATGTCGTTGGTCATCTCGTCCAGCCGGTAGCCCACCGCCAACCGGGCGGCGATCTTGGCGATGGGGAACCCGGTGGCCTTGGAGGCCAGGGCCGAGGACCGCGACACCCGCGGGTTCATCTCGATGACCACCTGGCGGCCGTCGGTGGGGTCCACCGCGAACTGGACGTTCGAACCGCCGGTCTCCACCCCCACCCGCCGGATGCAGGCGAAGGCGGCGTCCCGCATCTGCTGGTACTCCACGTCGGTCAGGGTCTGGGCCGGGGCCACGGTGATGGAGTCCCCGGTGTGGACGCCCATGGGATCGAGGTTCTCGATGGAGCAGATCACCACGCAGTTGTCGGAGGCGTCCCGCATCACCTCCAGCTCGAACTCCTTCTGGCCGGCGATCGACTGCTCGATGAGGACCTCGCTGACCGGAGAGGCCTCGATCCCCTCGGCGGCCAGGCGGACCAGGTGGGCCCGGTCGACGGCGATGCCGGTGCCGGCCCCGCCGAGGATGTAGCTGGGCCGGACCATGATCGGGTACCCGATCGACTCCCCGACGGCCAGGGCCTCGTCGAGGGAGTGGGCGAAGCCCGAGGCCGGGACGGCCAGCCCGATCTCCTGCATGGCCGCCTTGAACCGCTCCCGGTCCTCGGCGGTGGCGATGGCCTCGGCGTTGGCCCCGATGACCTCCACCCCGTAGGTGGCGAGCACGCCCCGCTCGGACAGGGCCATGGTCAGGTTGAGCGCGGTCTGGCCCCCGAGGGTCGGGAGCAGCGCGTCGGGCCGCTCCCGTTCGATGATGGCGGTGAGCACGTCGGGGTCCAGGGGCTCGACGTAGGTCCGGTCGGCCATGGACGGGTCGGTCATGATGGTCGCCGGGTTGGAGTTGGCCAGCACCACCCTGAACTGCTCCTCGACGAGCACCCGGCACGCCTGGGTCCCCGAGTAGTCGAACTCGCAAGCCTGTCCGATCACGATCGGGCCCGATCCGATGACCAGAATCGACTCGATGTCGCTCCGCCGGGGCATCAGCGACCACTCCCGTTCGGCGCCGGCGCGCCACCGTGACCGGGGACGGCGCCGGTGGCGTCCATCAGGGCCCGAAACTCCTCGAACAGGTACCGGGCATCGTGGGGACCGGGGCCGGCCTCGGGGTGGTACTGGACGCTGAATGCCGGGGTCTCCCCACTACGCACTCCTTCGATCACGCCGTCGTTGAGGTTGACATGGGTGATCTCCGAGGTACCCAGCGATCCCTCGGCCACCGCGTAATTGTGGTTCTGCGAGGTGATCTCCACCTGTCCGGTGGACAGCCGCC
>DATCBL010000195.1:0-8547 GCA_036511875.1 Acidimicrobiales bacterium | reverse complement strand
GTGCTCCTGCCACACCAGGGCTCCGTCCACGATGGTCACGGCGTACATGGAGTCAGAGAGTAGACGCCGTGACCACCCGCCCCCGCCCTCCGACCAGCCCGGGGGCGCCACGGTGACAGATGGACCCGGTCCTCCTAGTCTGGTGCCAGGAGGTCTCGGGCATGGCTACCGCACCAGCGTCGAAGAAGGACCGGGGCGGTGGCGCGTCCCTGGCCCCCGTCGACCCGATCGTGGTGGAGATCGACGACGTCCTCACCGACCCGACCGCGGGGATGGTGCTCCACCGGGTGCTGGCCCAGGCGGCCCGGACCTTCCTGGTGAACGACATGGACGAGGAGCTGGTCGACACGCCCGACCCCTTCGCCCCGGCCCACCCCCTCACCGCCCCGCTGGCCGACCGTCCCCTGTGGGCCCGGTCGGCGGCCTCCGCGTCGCCCGGCTCCCCGCGCCGGGCCAGCGAAGTGGAGCGGGTCCACCAGAGCCGGGTGGCCCTGCGCCGCATCCGCTCCAACCTGCGCACCTTCCGGCTCGCCCTCGACCCGGCCTGGGGCACGTCGCTGCGGGCCGAGCTGGCCTGGTACGGCGGCCGCCTGGGCCAGGTGCGGGACCTCCACATCCTCCGCGACGTGGTGACCGTGAAGGGGCCCGAGGCCCTCGACCCCGAGGACGTGGATCGCCTGGACTCGGTGGTGGGCGTGCGCATGGCGGCGGCCCTGGCCGACGTGGCCAAGGAGCGGCGCGGGACCCGACGGTTCCAGCTCAACGAGCAGATGATGGTGCTGTGGGACGGTCCCGAGTTCAAGCACAAGGCCCGAAGGCCGGCCGAGGAGGTCCTGCCGCCGATGCTGCACCGGGCCTGGCGCGACCTCCGGGGAGCGGCCCGGACCGCCCGCAAGGACCGGAGCGACGTCAACCTCCACAAGCTGCGGATCCGGCTGAAGGACCTGCGCTACGGCTGCGAGACGGTGGCGCTGGTGGAGGGGGGCCCGGCCCGCAAGACGGCGCGGGCCGCCGAGCAGTTGCAGAGCAAGCTCGGCGACCTGCACGACGCCGACTTCTCCATCACCTGGTTCGAGGAACTGGCCCGCGACCACCACGACCTCCGCCAACCGGTGGCCGCCCTGGTCGAGCTGCAGCAGGGGGCGGCGTCCACGGCCCGCAAGGGGTGGAACCGCGACCTCAAGGTCATCGAGCGGCGCTGGCGGGCCTGGCAGGGCTGACCGGGGTCAGCGGACCACGTGGTTCACGGCCAGGTGGTTCACGGCCAGGTGGTCGACCTCCCACAGCTTGATCCCGCCCAGGATCCCCGCGGTGTTGTCGACGATGGTGACGTCGTCGTCGAGCTGCTGGCGGGTCACCCGGCGGGAGTTCCCGCCCCCGATGTAGAGGTGGTCGAAGAACAGCAGGGCCCGGAGGTTGGCGATGGCCTTGTGGACCCGCTTGTTCCAGCGCTCCTCGCCGATCTCCTTGCGGGTGGCCTCGCCCAGCTGCTCGTTGTAGGTCTCGCCCTTGCGGAAGGGCTGGTGGGCGATCTCCAGGTGGGGCATGAGCTGGCCCTGGTAGAAGAGGCCGCTCCCGAACCCGGTGCCCAGGGTGATGGCCAGCTCCAGCCCCTTGCCCCGGACCACCGCGGCCCCCTGGATGTCGGCGTCGTTGGCCACCTTGGTGGGCAGGCCGAACGACGTGGTCAGCTCGGAGGCCAGGCCGTACTCCGACCACTGCTTGGCCAGGTCGGGGTCGACCGCGCTCCCCGGGCCGTGCTTGGTGGAGAAGTGCGGGGCCGAGAGCACGAGGCCGTCCCGGACCATGCCCGGGAAGCCCACCGACGCCCGCTCGGCGGCGGGGAGCGGCGCGGCCAGGCGGGTCAGCATCGACACCAACTTCTCCGGGGGCAGTGGGTAGGACGTCGAGACCCGCACCCGGTCGGCCACCATGGCCCCGGAGGCGTCGAGGACCGAGGCCTTGAGGCCGGTGCCGCCGATGTCGATGGCCAGGGTGAAGGGATGGCGGGGCTCGGCCTTGGCGCCGTCCGGGCCGGCCGGGCCGCCGGCGCCGGCGCCGGCGTCGGCTTCGACTTCGGCACCGTCGGGGGACTGGTCGGGGCTCATGCCTACAAGTTAGACACCACGGGGGCCGACCGCACCGGATGGAGCACTTCGTCCGCCGCCGTCGGGCCGGTGCCGGTAGCGTCGGGACCATGACCGATCAACCGTGGCCCGATGACGCCTGCTCGCTGGTCGACGCCTTCCGGGCCGGCACCATCTCCCCCCCCGAGGCCCTGGAGGCATCCCTGGCCGCCATCGACGCCTCGGGGCTCAACGCCGTCAGCCACGTCGACGCCGACGCCGCCCGGGCCGCGGCCGGATCGGCCGACGTCTCCCTCCCTTTCGGTGGGGTGCCGGTGGGGATCAAGGAGCTGCACCCGGTGGCCGGTTGGCCCTACACCGAGGCGTCCCTGGTCTTCGCCGACCGGGTCGCCGAGGAGGACACCACCCTGGTGTCGCGGCTCCGGGCCGCCGGGGCGGTGCTGACCGCCCAGACCACCTCCCCCGAGTTCGGGTCGGTGAACCACACCCGCTCCAAGCTGCACGGGGCCACCGGCAGCCCGTGGGATCCCGGGCGGACCCCGGGGGGCTCCTCGGGCGGATCGTCCGCCGCCGTCTCCGGCGGGCTCCTCCCCATCGCCAGCGGCAGCGACGGGGGCGGCTCAATCCGGATCCCGGCCGGATTCACCGGCCTGGTCGGATTGAAGGCCACCTACGGCCGCATCCCCCGGGGACCGGCCGTGCTCCAGCCGCCCCTCACCGTCGTGAACGGCTGCCTGTCCCGCTCGGTGCGCGACACGGCCCGGTGGTTCGACGTGTGCAACGGCGCCGACCCCCGCGACACGCTGAGCCTCCCCCGGGTGGACGGGTGGGAGGCCGGCCTCGGCTCCTTCGACCTGGCCGGCAAGCGGGCGGCGGTCTCCATCGACCTCGGCTCGGCCATCGTGGAGCCCCGGTCCGCGGCGTTGGTGGTGGAGGCGGCCGAAGCCCTGGTAGCCAGCGCCGGGCTCACCCGGGTGGACGTGGTGGTCGACCTGCCCCAGGGCGGGCTCGAGTGGGTCATGTCCAACGCCGTGGGTCTGATCGGCGAGTTGGGTGACCGCTTCCCGGCCTGCAACGACGACCTCACCCCGGAGATCCAGTTCGCCCTCAACGTGGCCACCCACAACTTCACCGCCCAGGTGGCCGGGGCCGCCGAGATGTTCCGCATCGACTGCAACGAGCGGATGGCCGACCTGTTCGATCAGGTGGACTTCGTCTTCTGCGCCACCAATCCCGACGTGGCCTTCACCGCCGAGGGCCCCATGCCCACCACCATGGGGGACGTGGACCTGGTGGCCGAGTACGGCTTCGAGCGGGCCCTGGCCAATAACGGCGTGCTGACCATCCCGGCCAACCTCACCGGCCACCCGGCGGTGTCCATCCCGGCCGGCACGGTGGACGGGCTCCCGGTCGGACTGCAGGTCATCGGCCGCCACCACCAGGAGCAGCTGCTGCTGGAGCTGGCCGGCCGGGCCGAGCGCGAGCGCCCCTGGCCCCTGGTGGCGCCCGGCGCGCCCGGCTGAGCCGGCACCGTCGGTCGGGTCGGGCCGACGACGGACCACAGAGACGGACCACAGAGACGGACGACAGAGGAGTCAGCCAGCATGCGCATCGACCTGTGGGTGCCGACGGCCAGCCCCTTCGCCACCCCCGAGGTCCTGGCCGCGGTGGGGGCCGAGGCCGAGCAGCGGGGGGTCGGCACCATCTGGGTCGGCGAGCACGTGGTCCTGTTCGAGGAGTACGCCTCCTCCTACCCCTACGCCGACGACGGGCGCATCCCGGCCCCGTCGGGGAGCGGCCTGCTGGAGCCCCTCAACTCCCTCTCGTTCCTGGCCGCCCACACCACCGCCACCCGTCTCGGCACCGCCATGGTGCTGCTGCCCCAACGCAACCCGGTGTACACGGCCAAGGAGGTGTCCACCCTCGACTGGCTGTCCAACGGGCGGGTCGACTTCGGCATCGGCGTGGGGTGGCTGGAGGAGGAGTTCGACGCCCTGAACGTGCCCTGGCCGCACCGCGGGCGGCGCACCGACGAGTACCTGGAGGTGCTGCGCACCCTGTGGTGCGACGAGACCTCGGCCTACGAGGGGGAGTTCTACTCGCTCAACCCCTGCCAGATGTTCCCGAAGCCCGTCCAGCACCCCCATCCGCCCCTGCACATCGGCGGGGAGAGCCAGGCCGCGCTGGCCCGGGTGGCTCGGGCCGGCCAGGGCTGGCACACCTTCAACCGGAGGCCCGAGGAGCTGGCCGAGCCACTGGCCGCCCTGGACGGGTTGCTGGCCGAGCAGGGCCGCAGCCGAGACGAGGTGACGGTCACCGTCTGCCCTTACTTCCAGCCCCTCGATGCCGAGAGCGCCGGGCGGTACGCCGAGGCCGGCGTCGACGCGGTGGCCGCCCTGGTCCTCCCCATCGGCGAGGACGGCGTGCGCCAGGCCCTCGACGACCTCCAACCGGTCTTCGACCGGGCCGCGGCGTCCTGAGGGGGACGCCCCCGTTCGGTGGTCAGCCCCGGAGGGCCACCGGCAGGGACTCCATCCCCCGCAGCACCACGTTGGACTTGTAGGCCACGTCGTCCACGGCCAAGGCCAGGCCTGGGGCCCGACGGACCAGCGAGGTCAGGGCCACCTGGGTCTCCATCCGGGCCAGCGGCGCCCCGAGGCAGTGGTGGATCCCGAACCCGAAGCCGAGGTGGTTGTTGGGTGTCCGGGTGACGTCGAACCGCTCCGGTTCGTCGAACTGCTCGGGGTCGTGGTTGCCCGAGGCCAGCAGCAGCATGGCGAAGTCCCCGGCGGCGAACTCCACCCCGCCGAACTCGCACGGCTCGGTCAGGGCCCGGCCGGTCAGCTGGACCGGGGACACGTAGCGGAGCATCTCCTCCACCGCGCCGCGGGTCACCTCGGGGTCGGTGCGGAACCGCTCCAGCTGGTCGGGGTGGCGCAGCAGGGCCAGCGTCCCGCCGGAGATGAGGTTGACGGTGGTCTCGTGGCCGGCCACCAGCAACAGGATGCAGGTGGACAGGAGCTCCGCCTCGCTGAGCACGGTGCCGTCGTCCTCCACCGCCACCAGACGGCTCAGCAGGTCCTCCCCCGGGGCCCGGCGGCGGGCGGCCAGCAGGTCGAAGAAGTACTGCGAGAACTGGAGGATCGCCGCGCTCCGCTCCTCGATGACCTCGGCAGTGAGCAGGAAGTCGGGGTCGAGGCCCCGGGCCAGGGCGTTCGACCAGCCCTTGAACCGGTCCTGGTCCTCTGCGGGCACGCCGAGGAGGTCGCAGATCACCCGCACCGGCAGCGGGTAGGCGAAGGACTCGAGCAGGTCCACCCGGTCCTCCACGATGGCCGCGTCGAGCAGCTCGTCGACCACCTGTTGGGTGCGGTCCCGGAGCGACTCCACCACCTTCGGGGTGAAGGCCTTGGCCACCAGGCCCCGGAGCCGGGTGTGGTCGGGCGGGTCCCGGAACAGGAAGGGCCGCATCTCGAGCATGGCCTGGGCCATCGGGTCGTCCTCGGCCACCGGGGTCCGGAAGCCCTCGGGCATGCGCTCCACCGCCACGTTGAGGCTGTCCGAGCTGGCCCTCCGGTCGCGCAGGACGGCCAGGCAGTCGGCGTGGCGGGCCACCACCCAGAACCCCAGGTCGTTGCGGTGGATCGGGGCCCGCTCCCGCAGGTCGGCGTAGAGCGGGAAGGGGTCGCTGGACCAGGCGGGGTCGAACGGGTCGAAGACCGGACGGGGGGAGGACGGGCCGGGGGCCGGCGGATCCGTGGTGGCGGGGGTCACTGGGGCCGATGGTACCGAGCCTCAGGCGCAGAAGCACCATTGGCCGGTCGGTGGCCGGAGACCGCAGCCTTCGTGGCCACCGAGCTGTCCGATCTCGCCGGCTCGGGGGTGGTGGGACGGACCGGTCCGGAGATGCCGAGGCCCGGCTCCCCGGCGCGCATCGGCCCCCGCCTCTACCCTCGAGTCGGGGGCCGATGGCCCGTGGCGTTTCTGTGACTGCTCGTCCTCGGGACCTGGTGCGGGCTCAGCCCACCCGGTGAGGACCGCTCCCTCAGTTGTTCTTCAGGGAGATCTGAGCGATCGGTAGGCCGAGGACATCTTCGTCAGCAAACCAACCGTAGCTCGGTCCACCCGTGCCGGACGTGGGCTCTCCGGTGTTGACCACGCTGGACCAGACCGGTCCGCTCGGAGGCGTCACCGTGTAGGTCACCACGATCTGACCGGCCACTGACTGGAAGTTCTGCTTCAGGGTGTACCACCCGGCTGCGGTCAGTTCCTCAGCACTCGGGTTGCAGCTGCTGAACTGGTTGAGGTTGACATAGAAGCCACCGCCACCGGCCGTCGTGGTACACATCGTGAAGCCGTTGTCATTCAGGTACGAGCCCGATGTGTTGTTCAAGCCGACGTCCCAGTCCACTTCCTGGCCCGGATGGGCGGCGGACCAGGTCGGGTCGACATAGACCAAGATCGACGAGGTGAATCCGTTGGTCGGGAAGACGGCCTCTGAGCAGGCTCCTCCGTAGCAGACATAGGGTCCCTCGCAGTAAGGGGTGTTCAGGCTGGCGTCATATCCGGGGTTCGGACACCCGCTGATGGTGTCCTGGTCGAGGCCAGCACCGGTGATGCGGGCGAACTTCTTCTGGCCCGCCGGTGCCGGTGTGGTGGAGCCGTACCCCCCAAAGTTGGACGAGGGCTTGACGATGTCGATCGTGCCGTAGTCGGCTGCGTTCCCGCCTTGCCCGTTACAGCCCTGCGCCGGCGTACACCAGCCGTTGGTGTTGGAGTTGAGCTTGTTCACGTACTTGGGGATCTTGACTTTGGTCGTCTTTGCCCCCGCCACCGAGGTCGAGATACCGATCATCCCGATGCTCATCGCCCCGACCAGCGCCAGCATTCCGATGACCGAGCCACCGGTCCGCCATTTCGAAGTCCGCCTTGCCATTGAGTTCCTCCCTAGTTCTGAGTGTGTGGTCGATCGACCACACCACCGCCCCTCGCCCGCCTGACGGTACACAACTCGGGGGTGTCGGGCCACCGTCAACTCGTGCGGTGCGGGCCCCAGGCCTGTGGATCCCTGCATCGGGCCACGGGGAGCGAGCGGACCAGCGCCCACGTGACCGGATGCTCATCCGTCGCCACCCCTCCAGGGCGATTGGCGGCCCCGGGCACCCAGCACCGGGTCGTCGAACCAGGGGCGGAGGCGCAGTCGGACGGGCGGAAGGTCCCCGTAGACCAGCACCGCGTGGCCCGGCGGGATCCGGCGCAGGGCGTCGGGAGGAGCGAGGCGGCGGGTGGTGGGCGACCGGGTGGTGCTCGGGCCGTGCTGGCCGCCCCGGGTCGTGGCCGGCAGGAGGACCTCCTCCTCGCCGATCAGGTGGCTGGCGTAGTCCAACGTCGACGGGTCGGAGATGCCCGAGAGGAAGAGCTTGGCCCGGTGGTTGTTGACCACGGTGGTGGCCCGTGGGCCGAACCGGGCGGTGATCTGGGCCAGGTCGTGCCACACCGTCACCAGTTGGACCCCGTGGCAGGCCGCGGTGGCCGCCAGGGCGTCCAGATCGGCCAGGGGGGCGATGTTGGCCGCCTCGTCCAGGACCACCAGCAGGGGAGGGTCGAGCGGGCCGTGGGTCAGCGTCACCCGGTCGTAGGCGTGCTCGAGGGTCTGGCGCACCACCGACATGAAGAGGGGGGCCAGTCTCCGTTGGTCGTGGGCCGGCGCGCAGAGGTACAGGGTGTTGTTCCCGCCCACCAGCCGGGCCGGGTCGACCGCCGAAGCCTCGGCGCCGTCCGGGGTGGGTGGCGCACCGAGGGCGAACGGCTCGAGCACCGTCTCGACCGTGGTGTAGATCGAGCTCCGCTGGCGCTCCTCCTTCCCGAAGACAGACAAGGCGGCGTGGAGGGCCTCGGGGACACCGGCCGCCCCGAGCAGGTCGAGCACCTCGGCCTCCTCGTGGGTGTCGACCCACCGGACGACGTCCCCCATGTCGCGGCCGCCGCACGCCGCGGCGAACAGCAGCGGGGCCAGCATCTTGGCGGCGGTGGCGTACCAGAAGTCTCCGTCGGCCATGGTCCCGACCGAGGACCGGGCCACCTCGGTCAACCCGGCCGCCGCCCGTCGGGCCGCGGGCCAGGTCCGCGACGAGGCCAGCGGCGACCACCACGCCGAGGCCAGGCCGGTGGACCCCGAGGGATCGAAGACCTGGACCTCCCCCCGGGCCCGCCGAAAGGAGATGGTGTGGTCGACCAGGTCGGTCTTCACGCTGGCCGCCACCACCGGTCCGGACCACTCGAGCAGGGCGGGCACGGCGAAGCCGGCGGTCTTGAGCGACTGGGTGGGGCCGAAGACAATGACCGACTGGGCCCGCTCGGCGGCCACCAGACGCCTCCCGGCCCGGCCCAGCACCAGCCGGCCCGCCGGGGTGGCCCCGGTCCGGTCCCGACGCACGGTGAGCGGTCCGAGGTCACCGCG
>DATCBL010000194.1:0-5237 GCA_036511875.1 Acidimicrobiales bacterium | reverse complement strand
CGTGATCCTGGTTATCTGGAGCGACCCCACCGCCCTGGTGGCGGTCATCGTGGTGGCCGTCACCCTGGTGGTGGTGGGGCTGCTCGGGGTGTTCGCCGGCGCGGGTCGCCGCCCGGCGGTGGCCGGCCCGTCCTCGGCCGGCGGCGAGATCGAGGGCGGGGGCCGCGCCGGAGGGTGAGCAGGGCCGAGGAGCGTGATGGCGGGTCCGGCGCCCGGGCGTGGTGGCGGGCGCTCGAGCCGATCCATGCCGTGACCTACTTCGCCCCGGAGTCGCTCGAGGCGCTGCGGGGCACGGGGCTGCGGGGATTCTGGATGGGGTACTTCGCCGCCCGGGTGGCCCCGGTCGGCGCGGTGGGGCCGGCCGCGGTGGCCGCCGCCTTCTTCAACTTCCATCCCGCCATGGTCCGGCGGTCGGTCCCCGACGGGTGGACCTTCGCCGACCCCGCCACGGTGCTGGTGGCCCGACGGCAGGGCGCGGCCCGTGCGCTGCGCCGGCTCGATCCGTCGGTGGAGGTGCGGTCCCGTCGCCTGGTCCCCCTACTGGGGCCGGTGATCGAGCGGGCCGACGGCTCGGGCCGGGTGCTGTTCAGTGCCAACCGGGCCCTCAGCCCCCCCGACGATCCCGTCGAGGCGTTGTGGCAGGCCTGCACCAGCCTGCGGGAGCACCGGGGTGACGGACATGTCGCCGTCCTCACCGCGGCCGGGCTCGACGGATGCCAGGCCCTGGTGCTCTTCGCCCTCTCCGAGGGCCTCCCCGCCACGCTGTTCCAAGAGTCCCGGGGATGGTCCGCGGACGAGTGGGAGTTGGCCCGGGCCCGCCTCGAGGCCCGGGGCCTGGTGCGCGCCGACCGGATCGCTCCGGACGGGGTCGAGCTCCGCCGCGCCCTCGAGCAGACCACCGACGATCTGGCCGCTGCGCCGTTTCTGGCCCTGGGCGCCCGGGAGGCGGACGAGGCCCTGGCGTCCGCCCGGTCGGTGGCGCGCGCCGTGGCCGAGGGGGGCGACATCCCGTTCCCCAACCCGATGGGGCTGCCCGCCCCCGGCGCGGCCTAGCGGTTCAGCGGAACGGACCGGGCTCAGGCCGCCGGCTGGGGCGGACCGGCGGCCGCCTCGACCTCCAGCTCGGAGCCGTCGGTCGGACGCCGGGAGTCGTCGTCGCCGTCCAGGGCCCCGAAGGAGGAAGCGATGAAGGCCTCGGTCTCCTGTTGGGCGGCCAGCATGCGCTTCTCGGCCCCGGCGGCCAGCAGCCGACCGAGCACCGGGATCTCCCACAGCGACTCGGCCCGCATGATGGCCATCACCACCGGGACCAGGTGCTCGGCGGTGTCGAACACCACGTAGCGCGGCAGCCACTCCGGCTCGTACTTGGCGTTGAACCGCCACAGCGACTCGATCTGGGCGAAGCTGGAGAGCCTCTTCAGGAACCACCGCTCGGCCCGCTGCATGGTCCCGTCGCCCTTGTCCCCCGACAGGATGGACCGCAGCGTGGCGAAGTTGAGGCTGAGCCCGTCGAAGCCGCCGGCCCGCATGTGGTCGATGGTCGAGACCAGGGCGAAGTCCAACAGCCCGTTGGGATGGTCGGCCGGGTCCCGTCGCATCAGGTCCAGCGAGTAGCCGTTGATGCCCCGGGCCGGCACGAACTGGCACATCGCCGCGGCGGCGCCGTCGGGGCCGCGCACCACGGTGAGGAGCAGGCCCGTGTCCCGGGGGTCGAACACCCGCCCGAGCATCATGGAGAAGCCGCGCTCGTGCTCGCCCTGCCGGCTGAGGCTCATCAGGGTAGTGAGCTCGGCGGAGAGCGCCGGGTCCAGGTGGCTGGGATCATGGAAGGTGGCGGTGTAGCCGTACTTGGCGATGCGGTTGTGGGCCTGGCGGAGTCCTTTCATCGACCCACCGGACAGGGAGAAGGACTGCACCCGCACCACGGCCTCGTCCCCCAGGTAGATGTGATGCATCCCCGAGTCCCGGTAGACCGACAGCCAGTCCTCCCCGGCCCCCATCACCGCGGTCACCCAGCCGTGGCTGTCGGCGAACTTTCGGAACGCCCCCCACATCTGCTCTCGCTCGCTGCGGGGACCGATGGGGTCGGGCGAGATCAGGCACACCCCCCCGTAGACGGCGTAGGCCACCAGGCTGTCCCGGTGGAAGAACCACTTCTTGTCCGAGCGCAGGGCGAAGTAGTCGAGGGTCGAGACGCCGTGGCGCCGCACGATGTCCCGGGCCCGGAACTCGGCGGTCCTCCCCGAGGTCAGGCGCCGATCGACCACCGGCCGGGTCAGGAGGAAGAGGGTCAGGGCCACGATGGTCAGGCCGATGGCCAGCAAGGACGGGGCCAGGAAGCGGTCGGCCCGGTGGGGGAGGCTCACCGTCCGGATGCCGACCAGGCGCTCGGACACCGCCCACACCGCCGTCCACCACGGGATCTGAGAGTTCTGATGGCGGCCCATGTGGATGAACACTTCGATGGACGCCGCGGTGGCGAGGGTGATCCCGACCAGGCCGACGAATATCGCCACCAGGGCCGACCGGAGCGAGCTCCAGTCCGAGGCGGCCTGGAAGTCCCGCCGGTTGACCACCAGCAGGATCAGGACGCCCAGGGCGAACACCGACTCCTCGACGTCGGCGTCGGCGATGATGTGGAGGACGATGGTGCCGGCCAGGAGGACCACCGCCACCCGCCAGGCCCGCCGCTGGCCCCGGAGGATGCCCCGGCCCAGGGCGACCAGGGCCAGCCCGGCCATGGCGATCAGCGCCCCGGCGGCCACGCTGGCCCGGAGCGGGAGGAACTCCAGCACGACGTGGAGACGGGCCCGCAGGGGAGGGGTGATGGCGTCGAGCAGGTCGACCAGGCCAGCGAAGAGGATGGCGGCCGAGGCCCACCGCCGCACCCGGCGGGTCCGCCGGTGGGCCAGGCGGAGGTCGGGGGCGGGGGGCCAGGACTCGCCCATCGGGAACGACGCCACCAGCGAGGGGTGCAGGTTGCGCTCGCTGCCCCCCCGGGTGACCAGGCGCTCGAGCAGGTTGGGGGACCGGAGTTCGTTGCGGGCCAGCAGCATCCGGACGTGGAGCTCGGCCCCGGTCTCCAGCTCGACCCAGCTGACCCGCTGGTTCTGGAGGAAGACCGGCGGCAGGCCCAGCCGGCCGCGGTGCTCCTCGACCACCTCGGCGGTGGCCCCGACGTTGGCGTAGAAGCCCAGGCCGAGGTGGGTGAGCTCGGACTGGAAGGTGGCCGCGGTGATCAGGCCGGCGTAGCCCCGCCCGAGCAGACGGCGGGCGGCGTCCCGGGCGGCGTCGTTGGCTCCGGCCTCGGCCTGGACGATCTCCAGCGCGCCGCCGCCCAGGATGGACCACATCCGGCGGCTCAACAGGCCGAGCACCAGGGCCAGCACCGCCAACACGACCAGCGACACCGTGGCCGCGATGACCACCTGGTCGCCGAAGTCGGCCTGGTGGGCCTGGCGGATGGCCCGGCCCGGCAGACCGGTCCCGAGATGGCCGGACACCCACGGGGTCACCGCCACCCGCAGCAGTCCGGCCACGGCGAAGGGCACCAGCAGCCACCAGGCGTAGCGGCCCAGCCTCCGGTAGAGGGTGCGGGAGACCACGAACCGGGACAGGGCCGAGGGGTCGCTCAGCCGGTTGAGGCCGGCCAGCCACGGCGCGTCCTCCTCGGACTGGGCGACCAGCGACCGCCAGCCCCGTCCGGCCGGCGAGGGGCCGATGGCCCCGGGCTTGGCGTCGGCGGCCGGGTCGAACTCGGTCTCGGGGGCACGGGCCCCCGAGGCGTAGGCGTGCTCGCCCGGCTCCACCCGCACCACCCGGACCCCGGTGGTCGTCCGGAGGTGGAGGTCGATCGGACCGAACTGCTCGACCCCCCGCGCCGCCACGGCGGCGATGGCCTCGGGGTCGGTGTCGTAGCCCGGCTCGTGGGTGCCGGTCTGGCGGATGACCCGTCGCTCGTCGACGGTCAGGAACCGGGTCAGGGCCCGGGCCAGGGCCGGATGGGCGTCGAGGGACAGACGGGCCTCCTCCACCGGCGCGGCACAGCCGGAGAGGTCGAAGAGGTTGCCGGCGACGATCAGGATGCCCGGCCCGTCCCAGGTGTCGAGGGCCCGGGCCAGCTGCGAGGTGACGGCGAGCGAGGAGGGGGTGGCACACGGGGTCAACAGGAGGTCGCTGACCACCATGACCCGTCGCCCCAGGGGCACGTCGACCCGGGCGGCCCCGGGCTCCGGCGAGAAGGCGGGAGACAACGATCTCGGTCGCAGACTCCCGCGGTCTACCTGGTCCGACGATGGGGTGGTCACGGTCACAGCCCCTCCATCGTAGAGGCCGACCGCCGATAGGCTGAGGCACGCCGTCCGGGGGCATGGCCCCTGATCCGCCGGCACGGAACAGGGGGAGTGATGCCAGAGAAAACCGCAGGTGGGCGCGGTGCCGAGGGGCCCTCGGCCGCCACCATCGAGGACTACTTCTCCGAGGAGCGGGTGTTCCCCCCCGCCGAGGCGTTCCGGCGCCAGGCGGTGGTCGGGGATGCGGGCATCTACGACCGGGCCGCCGCCGACTGGACCGGGTTCTGGGCCGAGCAGGCCGGATCCCTCGACTGGTTCCGGACCTGGGACACCGTGCTGGAATGGGACCTCCCCTTCGCCCGATGGTTCGACGGGGGCACCCTCAACGTGTCCTACAACTGCCTGGACCGTCACGTGGCCGCCGGCCGCGGGGACACCGTGGCCTTCCACTGGGAGGGTGAGCCGGGGGACAACCGGACCATCACCTACGGCGAGCTGCTGGGGGAGGTGTCCCGGTTCGCCAACGTACTGCGCGGGCTCGGCGTCGGCCGGGGCGACCGGGTGGCCGTCTACATGCCCATGGTCCCCGAGCTGGTGGTGGCCATGCTGGCCTGCACCCGCATCGGGGCGGTGCACTCGGTGGTGTTCGGGGGCTTCTCGTCGGACGCACTGGCCGACCGGATCGTCGACGCCCAGGCCCGGGTGGTCCTCACCGCCGACGGCGGGTGGCGGCGGGGGTCGGCGGCCGGGCTCAAGGCCAACGTCGACGCCGCGGTGACCGCGTCCGGCTGCGTCGACCACGTGGTGGTGGCCCGTCGGATCAGCGCCGACGCCACCGTCGACGCTCCGGGGATGACCGCCGGTCGGGACCACTGGTGGCACGAGCTCCTGAGCGGTGACGACCCCGCCGCCGGGGGGTGTCCCGCCGACGCCTGCGAGCCCGAG
>DATCBL010000193.1:0-4167 GCA_036511875.1 Acidimicrobiales bacterium | reverse complement strand
CTCGCCGCGCACCGAGTCGCAGTCGGCCGGGGTGGCGGCGGGATGGGGATTGCCGGTTCCCGCCGTGGAGGGGGGGCGCCTCGCCCTGGACGGGGGCGTCGGGCGGACCTCGGTGCCGGTGCGCTCGGCCATCCTCGGCACGGTGCTGGCCCTGCTGGTCGTGGTCACCACGGTCACGTTCGGCTCCAGCCTCACCACCCTGATCAACCATCCCGACCTCTATGGGTGGAACTGGGACTATGCGCTGAACGGGGGCAGCGGGTCGGGCGACATCCCGGCCGCGCCGGTCACCCGCCTTCTCGATGCCGATCCGTCTGTCGCCGCGTGGTCCGGCATCTACTTCGACACCATGAAGATCGATGGGCAGACCGTGCCGGTGCTGGGGGGCACACCCGGCGCACCGGTCCAGCCTCCCCTGCTCTCCGGTCACGGGCTCGAGGCCTCCGGCGAGGTGGTGCTGGGAGCCGACACGCTGGCGCAGCTGGGAAAGCGGGTGGGTGAGTACGTGGTGGTGGACAACGGGGCGGGACCGCCTGCCCGCCTGCAGGTCGTGGGCACCGCCACCATGCCGACCATCGGTGCGTCGGGCGAGCTCCACCCGGAGATGGGATCCGGGGCTCTGGTCCCGGCGTCCCTCGTCCCACCGGCGGCCCGCAACCCGTTCGGCGACCCGCAGACCGGTCCGGTGACCATTTTCATCCGTGTGAAGCCGGGGGCGAGCCCGTCGAGGGTGATGGCTTCGCTGCGGCGGATCGCCGCCGCTACCAGTACGCCGGACAACTTCGGGGTGGCGGTGGTCTCGGTGCAGAAGCCGGCCGAGATCGTCAACTACCGCTCACTGGGGGCCACGCCCCTGCTCCTCGGCGTCACGCTGGCCGCCGGGGCTGCGGTGGCGCTGGGTTTGACGCTGGTGGCGTCGGTCCGGCGGCGCCGACGGGATCTGGCCGTGTTCAAGACCCTGGGCTTCACCCATCGCCAGCTGGCCGCCACGGTGGCCTGGCAATCGAGTGTCTCGGTGACCATCGGCGTCGTGGTGGGCGTGCCGCTGGGCGTCATCGCCGGGCGGTGGCTGTGGACCCTCTTCGCCACCCAGATCAACGCCGTGCCGTCCCCGACCGTGCCGGTGACCTGGGTGGCGACCATCGCCGCCGGTGCCCTGGTGCTGGCCAACCTGGTGGCCGCAGTCCCCGGGACGATGGCAGCCCGGACCCCGACGGCATTGGTTTTGAGGGCGGACTGATGGGACGGCATCCGACAACGGGGATCAACGCATGGTGACCTACGCCGTCCTCCGCACCGCCTGGTATCGCTTCCGGACTACGCTCGGCCGCCGGTGGGGCGGCTACCTGGCCCTCATCCTGCTGATCGGCCTGGTGGGCGGCCTGGCCATGGGATCGATCGCCGCGGCCCGGCGCACGCAATCGTCCTTCCCGGCCTACGTGGCCAGTACCCACCCCTCCGATCTGAACGGCGTCACGTCGTTCATCAACCCCATGCCGGGCAACGCCGGGGTCGGGTACGACCCGTCCATCGAGACCACCATCGCCCGCCTGCCCCACGTGGCGAAGGTCTACAGCGAGTCCGGGCTCAACATCATCCCGCTGGGCCGACGCGGCGCCCCGGAGAGCCCGGCGGCCTATCCGGCCAGTGCCGGCGAGGTCATCGGCCTCGATGATGCCGTGCCCAGCAACCTGGACAACCTCAGCCTCGTCCAGGGTCGGATGCTCGACCCCGGGCGGCCCGACGAGTTCGTGGTGTCCCCGACCACGGCCCGGGTCTTCGGGCTCCATGTGGGCCAGGCGGTCCGGTTCGGGGTCTATACCAACGCCCAGACCAACCTGCCCACCTTCGGCACCGCCGCCGTGGGGCCGTACCGGCGCTTCACGGCCACGCTGGTCGGGATCGTCCTCCAGGCCAGCAGCGTGGTCGAGGACGACACCGACGCCGGGAACAGCTCCAACCTGTTGGCGTTCTCGCCCGCCCTGGCCAGACCGCTCCTCCAGTGCTGCGCCTACTTCTCCGCCGCCGGAGTGAAGGTGGCCGGGGGGGCCAGCAACGTGGCCGACGTGCAACGGGAGATCACCCACATCCTCCCGCCCGGATTCTCCCCGTTCGCGGCCAACCAGGCGCCGGCCATCGAGGCCAAGGCCGAGCGGGCCATCAAGCCCGAATCGATCGCCCTCGGCGTGTTCGGGGCCATCTGCGCGCTCGCCGCGCTGTTGATCGCCGCCCAGGTCATCGGCCGACAGTTGCGGCTCGGTGCGGACGACCTCGGGGTCGTGCGGGCCCTCGGGGCCGACCGGAAGATGACCATCGGCGACGGGCTCCTCGGCGTGATCGGTGCCGTGATCATCGGTTCGTTGGTGGCGGCCGGCGTGGCCATCGGGCTCTCCCCGCTGTCCCCCCTGGGTCCGGTGCGGCCGGTCGACCCCACCCCGGGCGTGGCCTTCGACTGGACCGTCCTCGCAGTCGGCGTTGGGGTGCTGGTCGTCAGCCTGAGTGCCGTGGCCCTGCTGGTCGCCTTCCGACTGGCCCCCGACCGCCACGGGCCTCGTCGCCAACTGCCGGCCCGACAACGCTCGACCATCGCCGGCTATGCCGCCTCGTCGGGCCTGCCCGAATCGGCCGTGACCGGTGTCCGGTTCGCCCTCGAGCCGGGGGCCGGCCGCACCGCCGTCCCGGTGCGATCGGCCATCCTCGGGTCGGCCCTGGCCGTCATCGTGGTCATCTCAACGGTCACCTTCGGGGCCAGCCTCACGAACCTCATCTCCCATCCCGCCCTCTACGGGTGGAACTGGAGCTACGAGCTCACCGCCAACCAGGGCGGCGTGATCCCCGGCGCCCGGGCCGCTCGGCTGCTGGCCCAGGATCGCCAGGTGGCGGCGTGGTCCGGGATCTCGTTCGGAACCGAGCACATCGACGGCCGGATCGGCGTACCGGTGTTGGCCGAGTCTCCGAACTCGGCGGTGTCCCCGCCCCTCCTCTCCGGCAATGAGGTCGGGGCCAATGACCAGATCGTCCTGGGTCCTCTCACCCTGGCCCAGCTGCACAAGCGGGTGGGCGACACGGTGACCGTCGGCGACGGCTACGGACCGTCGACCCGACTCCGGATCGTGGGGACCGCCACCATGCCGACCATCGGAGGCGGACAGGGCAACCAGCACCTGGAGATGGGGAGTGGCGCGGTGCTGTCCACCCATGACCTGCCCTTGAACGGTGAGTCCGGTTACACCAATCTGCCTGGGTACGCGCCGGGCCCGGACGCCATCATCGTCCGACTGCGGGATGGCCCGGGCGCCACGGGGTTTCGCTCGTTGCAGAGCATCGCCTCAGCGGTCAGCACACCGGCCGACTACGGCGTGTCCGTTCTGGCCGTGCAGCGTCCCGCCGAGATCGTCAATTACCGCTCGATGGGCAGCACCCCGGCGATCCTCGGTGCGGCCCTGGCGGCCGGTGCGGTGGCCGCTCTCGCACTGACGCTCATCGCCTCGGTGCGCCGGAGGAGACGGGACCTGGCGTTGATGAAGACCCTGGGCTTCACCCGTCGGCAGTTGTCCGCCGCGGTGGCCTGGCAGTCCACCGTGGCCGTCGGCATCGGCACCGTGGTCGGCGTGCCCCTGGGCATCATCGTCGGGCGATCACTGTGGATCACCTTCGCCCACGAGATCGACGTCGTGCCCATTCCCACGGTGCCCGCGCCGACCGTCGTCCTGATCGCCCTCGGGGCCCTGGTCCTGGCCAATCTGGTGGCGGCCGTACCGGCTCGTCTGGCCGCACGCACCCCGACCGCGCTACTCCTGCGGTCGGAGTGATCGGCCAGCCGTCGCTCAGCCGCTGGAGACCAGGTCGTCCTGGTCCAGCTGGTCGAGCCGGTCGAGCTCGAGGTCCATGGACTCCAGGGCCAGCAGCGAGTCCAACTGGGCCGCCATGGACTCGATCTCCTCGGCGTCGTAGTAGCTCCGGTTGAGGGTCAGGGTGAGCTGCTCCTGCACCAGCGCCAGGGCGTCCTCAGCCGCGGCCGCGGCGTCGTAGACCGAGAACAGCTTGGCCTGCATGGCCTGGGCCGAGATGAAGCGGGTGCCCCGCTGCTGGGCCTCGGTGGGCAGGGTACGGAGGACATCTCCGGGGGTCGGACCGCGGTCCTCGATCGTCTCGTCGGGCGGGCGG
>DATCBL010000192.1:0-2949 GCA_036511875.1 Acidimicrobiales bacterium | reverse complement strand
CTCGGCGATACCGGGGCGCCATCCGGTAGCCACCTTCTGCGGTCCGACGCCGTCCTCGGCCCAGATATGACAGGTGTTGGTCAACCACCCCAGCGCGCCGTCGCCGCCGATGGTCTGCTCGCCGTCACCCAACTCCAGACGCATGGCGGCCGATGAGGTGATGGCCTGAATGACCACGGGGCCCAGGGCGCGGGCCAGGAACTCAATATGGCTGCAGCCCCGCTCCCGACCGAAGCGGGTCTGGACAGCGTTGGTGTAGCCGCGGGACACCGACAGTCCCGCCAGGTCGCCGAAGGCACCCTCGATGCTCGGGCATTCGGCGTGGGGAAAGGTGCCCATGGTGGCCCGCGCATCGACAATGACGAGGTCGGCCCGCCGGACCACGATGCCCAACTCCATGTGATGGAGATCCCGGGGCCCCAGGTCTCCCGTGGCCCACGGGCGCTGGTCGTGCAGGGTGCCGATGACCACGTGAAAGCCGTCACGCTCGAACACCTGCACGTCGATGGTCCGCCGGTGGACCGGGGACTCCCCGGATTCGGGGCTTGGTCGGAGGTCGGCCAGGGTGGGGGGAACGTCAGGCACGAGGTGATTGTGGCGCGTTGACCCGGTCGGACGTCAATTCGTTGAAGCTCTCGAGGACCGGGCCGTCGTTGCCCCACCCGATGCGGGTGACCGAGGCCGTGTGGAGGTGGAGCCGCCACGACAACCCGGCTCCGGCGCCGAGTGCCCAGGCCACCGCCGCCTTGATGGGCGTGACGTGGCTCACCACCACCACGTCGCCGTCGGTCGACCGGGCCCCCGTCCCGCGGGTGGCGAAGAGCTCGTCGCAGGCCGCGGCGATGCGGACATCGACCTCGGCCAGGCTCTCGCCCCCGGAGGGTCGGAAGCCCGGGTCGGTCCGCCATTCCTGCCACACCGCAGCCGGAACGTCGGAAAGCGGCTGACCTTCGAACTCGCCGTAGTCGACCTCGATCCAACGATCGTCAATCTCCGTCGGGAGGTCGAGGTCGAGCAGGGCGGCGGTGGATCGGGCCCGGGCCAGTGGGCTGGAACGCAACGAGTGGACGGGGACGTGGAGGAGCGCTCGCACCGACGCCGCCTGGGCGCGCCCCTTCTCGGTCAGTTGCGCATCGGTGCGCCCGAGCAACAGGCCCGCCGCGTTGGCGGTCGACTCGCCGTGTCGGACGAGAACGAGCACCTCAGACGGGGACCAGGATGCGCCCGCACAGGTCGCAGGTGACCACGGTGTCGGCGGGCATGGCGCGGATCCGGTCCACTTCGACGGCGGACAGCTCCTGATGGCACCCGTCGCAGCGGTGGCCGATGAGGCGCGCCACCGCGACGCCCCTCATGCGCGTCCGCAGCTTCTCGTAGCGGTCGGCCAGGGCCGGGGGAAGCTCGGCCGCCGCGCTGGCCCGGGCGGGTATCGCTTGGGCCAGCTCCTGGTCAATCTCGGCCTGCCCAGCCTCCACCTCGGCCCGCAGCACGGCGACACGTTCTTCGATCGGGGCGCTCCGCTCGGAGAGTTGGGCCAGCTCGGCGTCGATCGGTTCCTGGTCGACCATGGCCACCAGCTCGAGCTCTTCGAGCTGGCTCTGGCGCTGGGTCAGGTGGCGGACCTCCTCGTCCATGGCTTGCAGGTCGCGGGTGGAGGAGCCCCGGGCGGCGTACATCCGCTGCTCGATCCCGGTCCTTCGCTCGGTCACCACCGCGATCTGTCCTTCGAGGTCCTTCTGGGTGGCCATCAACTCGGCCCGACGGCCCATGAGGGCGACCTTCTCCGCCGCGTAGCCGGCCAGCTCGACCTCGAGGCCGGTCAACCCGGACCGCTCGGGCAGGGCGGTGCGCCGGTGTTGGAGTTGGGTGATCGCCGTGTCGAGGTCCTGGACGGCCAGGAGCTGGTCCAGCGCGCCGCTCACGCGGGACCGACTTTGGACAGGGCTTCCCATGCCTCCCGGGCGATCGGCAGCGCCGAGGCCAACGCCTCGTCGGCCAGGCCGGCGGCCTCGTCCCAGCTGCACCAGCGGGCCTCGGGGCTCTCGCCCGGGGGTGGGGCCGGATCGGCGTCGGACCCGATCAGGAGATAGCGCAGGTCCAGATGGGTGTGGCCGAGCGCCGCCTCGTGGACGTCGAGGTGCAGCAACCGCGGCCCTTCCTCGGGGTGCCTGACCTCCAGGCCCAGCTCCTCCTCCGCTTCGCGGCGAGCGGCGGCGGGTGGGGCCTCACCGGCGTCGATGTGCCCTCCGGGCTGCATCCAGCGGCCGAGGCGCTTGTGGAGGTGGAGAACCGTGCCGCGGGTTCCCACCACCAGGGCCGACGCGGTGAAATGGGTCGGGTCGGCGTGCTCGTTGGTGGGATCGGGCAGCCGGTCGAGCTCGACCAGCATGCGCTGCTTCGCCTCGGTCTCCCGGGGCGACGTGGGCCGGTGGCTCCTCACGAGATCCCGCAGGTCACTGGTCGGGTCGTCCACGCCGCCATCACTAACACAGGTCACCGGCCAAGACGGTCACGGCGTTCCCGGCGATGTGGACCCGGTCCCCGGCGGGGCGGACGTAGAGCACCGCGCCCCGGCTCGAGAGCTGACGGGCCACCAGGTCGGGACGGCCGAGCGCCGCCGACCAGTAGGGGCCGGCCGTGCACTGGGCCGATCCGGTGGCCGGATCCTCGTCGATCCCGACGTTGGGCCCGAAGACCCGAAGGACGTAATCGGCGTCCGAGCCGGGCTCGGCGGCCGCGGTGATCAGCACGGCCCGGGCGTCCACGGCGGCAATGGCCGACAGATCGGGGCGGTAGAGGCGCACGGCCGCTTCACTGGACAAGACCACGACGCAGAAGAAATCGGTGGTGCCGGTCGCCACGACGGCGCCGTCGTCCCACTCCCCGCCCAGGGCGTCGGGCAGCCGCGCCGCCGTCATCGGGGCGGTCGGGAAGTCGAGGTCGATGCGG